>CAMPCT010000099.1 GCA_946647055.1 uncultured Atopobium sp.
AGGCCATGAGGAGGAACGCCGCCAACATCGCCGCATTGCAGGTGTAGACGAAGATCCCCTCGCCACGACGGTCGACCAGTTTGCCCAGGAAGACGCGGACGAGCAGCAGCATGACGGCCATGATGGCAAAGAAGATGCCACCCGAGGGCAGGCCGTTCTCGGCGGCGTACTTGGGCAGGAAGTTCTCGAGCGCGCCAAAGGTGAGCATGAAGACCAGCATGATGGCGCTGGCAGGCAGCGCATCGGTGTTGAAGAGGGCCTTCACGTCGAGCGGCTTGGGCGATACCTCGAGCCTAGGCGTGCGGACCAGCTGGAAGAGCACGAGCGCCAGCACCGCAAGCGCCGTGCCCACAATGAAGAGCAGGTCAAAGCCCCTGTTCATGAGGGCGAGGCCCAAAGCGGGAGCGATGGCCGTGGCAAGCGCCGTGGCCATGCCAAAGAGGCCCATGCCTTCGGCGAAGCGCGGCCCGGGGATGACGTCGGAGGCGATGGTGGCCGTGGTGGTGTTGGAGCAGGCGAGCGACGCACCATGCAGCATGCGGAAGAGGATGGCTACCGAGAGCACTGGGACCGCAAGGTAGCCCATGGGCGCCACGGCCAGGCCCACCAAGCCCAGCACAAGGATGAGACGGCGCTTGCCGTTGTCGAGCATCCAGCCAATGAAGGGTCGCAGTGCGACGGCCACCAACGAGAACGCCGTGGCGACGATGCCCGCCACCGACTCGTTGCCGCCCAGGCTCTCGACGTAGAACGGGAACGTCGAGAGGTTCATGATGTGGTTGGTGAAGACCAGCAGGTTGATGACGATGATGAGCGCGAAGTCGCGCGTCCACAGCTTGACCTGCGGCTTGTTCTGTCCGGTTGCCTCCATGGCGCAGACCCTTCCTTGTGATGCGCCGCACAACCGGGACCGCGAGAGACACAAAACGCGCAAGCCCGGTCCGGACTTACGCGCGTGGCTACTCGACCACGGCCATTGTATGCCACGGTACGGCCAGCTCACAGGAACCCCACGCAACTGCACGAAGGTGGCACCGATCTGCCCTACGGGGTAGTACCATAGGCGCGGTCCCAAGCGGAAAGGCACAGCCATGGAGACACTCGACCTCGCCGGCCTCCTGTCCAAGTCATACGAGATCTGCGACGCCCTCATGAGGGCGGATGTGGGCAACGCGCGTTCGGAGGGTCGCCAGCTGCGCTCGCAGCTCAAGAGCGACCTTGCGCTTTTTGGCGCCTACCTCGCGGAGGAAGACGGCACCATCGCTCCCGACGAGGTCGAGTTCATCCGCGCGACGCTTGACTACGAGAACGACGCCCCGGTCATCAAGGGCATCCGCAAGCGCTCGGCCCCCGCGAGCGAGCCCACCAAGGCCCCGTCCTCGCTCAAGTATGCCGTCCTTGCGGATGCCGGCCGCAAGCTCAACCCCGACCCCTTCCGCCGCCAATGCGCGATGATCGTCTACGACACCTTCAAGGCGTTTGGGAAGGCCCTCCTCACCCGTCGTCCCAGCGAGACCGCAGACGAAGGCGCCCGCCGTCTCACCACCTATCTCTCCCTCATGGAGGCCATGCTGCGCGAGTACGCCGTCTGGCGGCCCGGCTCCCAGAAGTCCTACCTCACGGTGGAGCCCGACATTGACGCCCAGGTTGCCCAGACCCGCGAGGGCGAGGTGGAGGACCTGCTCGCCGAGCTTGCCTCGCTCGTTGGGCTGGAGGGCGTGAAGCACCAGGTCAACACCATCGTGAGCCTCCTCCAGGTGCAGAGGATGCGCGAGGACCTGGGCATGAAGGTCGCCGACATCTCCAAGCACATGGTCTTCCTGGGGAACCCCGGAACCGGCAAGACCACCGTCGCCCGCCTGCTCGCAAGCATCTATCGCGCGCTCGGCGTCCTTCGCAAGGGCCAGTTGGTGGAGGTCGATCGCTCGGGCCTGGTTCGCGGCTATGTTGGCCAGACGGCATCGCGCACCCAGGAGGTCATCGAGGAGGCCCTGGGTGGGGTGCTCTTCATCGACGAGGCCTATGCCCTCACGGTCAACAAGGGCGAGAACGACTTTGGCCAGGAGGCTGTGGACACCCTGCTCAAGGCCATGGAGGACCACCGGGACGACCTCGTGGTCATCGTCGCCGGCTACACCGACCTCATGGAGCGCTTCCTCGACTCCAACCCCGGCCTGCGCTCGCGCTTTGGCACCACCATCACCTTCGAGGACTACACGGCGGACGAGCTCATGGAGATCCTCCTGCGCAACCTCAAGAAGCAGGAGTACCAGCTCTCATCTCCCGCGCGGGAACTGGCTCGCGAGATGATTGGGCGCCGCGTCGCAAACAAGCCAGCCAACTTCGCCAACGCCCGCGACATCCGCAACTTCATGGAACATGCCATCGCCAACCACGCGATTCGCGTCGCCAACCTCGAGGGCGCCAAGGACAGCAAGCGCATCCTGGGGACCATCGAGCCCGAAGACCTCGAGGACTGGGAGTAGGCTCAGGGCCCTCGCCCTTAGCGTCGCCTGGTGATCTTGCCGTCGTTGACCTCGAAGACATGGTCGCAGTGCTCGATGGTGGACAGGCGGTGCGCAATGATCACGATCGTCCTCTTGCCCTTGAGACGATAGACCGCGTCCATGACCCCCTGCTCGGTCTCGTTGTCGAGCGAGGACGTCGCCTCGTCAAAGAAGAGCACGTCAGGATTGCCGTAGAGAGCTCGGGCAATGCCAATGCGCTGCCGTTGGCCACCCGAGAGGCGAACGCCGCGCTCGCCCATCTGCGTGTCGAGCCCGTCGGGTAGCCCCCTCACGAACTCAGCGAGCTGCGCCTCCTCGAGAGCCTCCCAGATGCGGACCTCGTCATACTCGTGCCCAAAGACGACGTTCGCGCCGATGGTGTCGTCGAGCATGAAGATGGTCTGGGGGATGTATCCCACGTGCGCGAGCCACCCCGCGTAGTTCTCCCTCACGTCGACGCCGTCCAGAAGGACGCCCCCCTCACGGGGCTCGAGCAACCCGAGCATGATGTCGACCGTCGTGGTCTTGCCCGCCCCCGAGGGCCCCATGATGCCAACGCTCTCACCCTTCCCCACGACGAGCGTGGCATTCGAGAGCACGTCGGATTCGGCGCTGGGATAGCGGTATGAGACGCCATCCAGACGCAGCTCGTGCTCGAAGGGCAGCGGCGTCACGTTGTCCTCGTCAAAGCGCCAGCTGTCGTCCTCCCCCTCGATCGTCACGAGGTTGTCGAGGACCTTGTCGAGGGAGTGCGTGGAATAGGCGACCTTGTTGAGGGAGTTCGAGATCCTGTTTGCGCTGGGCATCAGCTTCACCGCGGCCATCGCAAAGGCGCTCAGCTCGGGAATGAGCTCGTCCGCCGTGGCGCCCCGCTTGGTCATGACGACGATGACCGCAAGCATGGAGCAGACGCTGACCATCTCGATGAGCTGTCGCGGGATCCCCTGCAGGACCGCTTGGCGCTGGTCGACCTCGGCCCCCTCACGCCCGTAGGTGAGGAAGTTGCGCTCGAAGAACCCCTCGCGACGGCCGATCTTGATCTCCTTGATGCCGTGGATGGACTGGAGCAGCCACTTGTTTGCCTGGGTCAACGTCCTGTTGCGGCGCCTTCCCAGGTCCCGCATGACGGACCTGAGGAACCCCGTGATGAAGAGCGTGGTGAGGACCAGCGCGCATGCGATGAAGACCGTCATGAGGGGGCTGATCGCAAAGATGGTGATGACGAGCACGATCGAGACGGTCAGCTCGGTCGAGATGAGCAACAGGGTGTTGACCAGGTCGAACGCGACCGCGACATCGGAGTTGATGACGCGGAGCAACTCTCCCGTACGCACCTTGAGGAAGTACTCGTAGGGCCGGCTGAGGTAGGAGGCAAGGAGGCGCCTCTGGAGCCTGAAGCGGTTCTGGTACACGAAGCGGCGCTGCACCCAGTTCTCGAAGGTGAGGAAGATGGTCTTGACGACGAAGATGACGATGAGGATGGCGATGCCGTTGGAGACGAAGTCCTCGCGAATGAACTCCGGGATGATGGCGAGCAGGCGCGCGGCCTTGCCGCTCCCCCCGAGCGCGTCGGGACTCATCATGACGGCGATGAGCGGGACGATCATCGAGACGCCCACGACCTCGAAGGCCGAGCCCACGAGCATGAGCAGGAACAGCACGGGAAGGAAGCGGCGCTGCGATGGCTCAAAGAGCCTCAGGGCCTTCTTCACCGTCTCGATCATCGCGCGTTCCTATCCCTCGAGTCCCCGTACGTATCCTATCCTCGGTTAAGGTACCAGATGCGCGCAAGCCCGCGCAGGGTGAGGGGTTCGTCCACCAAGGCGTCATGCTGCATGAGGCCTGCGATGGTTCCGGCATGATGACCGGTGACCACCACCGGTGCCTCATAGCCAAGCTCGTCGAAGACCTTGTCAATGAGCCCATCGAGCAGGGCGACCTCCCCCAGGACCACACCCGACTGCATGGCATCGTGTGTGTTGCGTCCGATGACCGAGGACGGGGCCCCCAGCTCCACCATGGGAAGGCGAGCCGCCGCCGTGGCAAGGGCACGCACCCCCAGCGTGAGACCGGGAGAGATGGCACCACCAAGGAACGATCCGTCCTCCCCCACCACCTCGACGTTCGTGGTCGTTCCCAGGCTCACCACGACGACGGGAGAGCCCAGCAGGGCCTGTGCCCCGGCGACGTTTGCCACGCGGTCGGCACCGACGCCTGCGGGGTCGTCCTGCCGCATGCGGACGCCACACTTGAGGCCAGGCCCCACGACGAGCGCCCGGCTGGACGCAACGCCCGAGAGCGCGGCCGCCCACGCAGCGGCATGCTGCGGGACCACGCAAGCAAGGACCGCCCCATCGGGGGTGGTACCAGGCAGGAGCTCCCCGAGCACCGAGCGGGCCTGGGAGCGTGCCTCGTCGACCGTGAGGTGCGCGGTGGTGGACGCCTCCCACGTACCCACGAGCTCCTCCGCGACGTATGCCCCAAAGCGCGTGAGGCCGTTGCCCACGTTGACCGCAAGGACGCTCCTGTCGCTGTGCCTGGCCATGATGCACCTCCCGATGATGAGGACAAAAGGTGCGCTCCCTTTCTGTCCCCTCCTGCCGTCAGCCCCACACTATACTGTAACCATCCGGGCCGTAACCCGACTCCCCAGTAGGGGGAGCGGATATACGAAGGGACACACATGAGCGTATCGAACGGCAGCTCCCAGGAGCGTGCGCAGCTGAGCGTGGCGGGTATCGTCATCGGCATCGTGGGCTGCGTCATCATCACGGCATCATCGGTCTACACCGCCCTCAAGATGGGCGCGTTGCCATGGCCGACCATCTTCACCTCCATCACCTCGCTGGTGCTCCTGCGCGCCTTTGGGCGCACGAGCCTCAACGAGGCCAACGTCACGCAGATCATCATGTCCGCGGGCTCCATGGTCGCGGGCGGTCTGGCCTTCACCATCCCCGGCATCTGGATCCTGGGGCTCGCGGACGAGGTCAGCTGGGTCGAGATGCTCTTCGTCGCCCTGGCGGGCACGCTGCTCGGCCTGGTGGCGACCGCCCTCATCCGCAGGCGCCTGGTCGAGGAGTCCAACCTCGAGTACCCCATTGGCGTCGCAGCCGCTGAGACCCTGCAGGCCAGCCAGGCGGGCGGGGCCACGGGTGCCAAGCTCTTTGGCTCGATGGCGTTTGCCGGCCTCTGGAGCGTCGCGCGTGACGTGCTTGGCGTCATTCCCGCCATGCTCTGCCAGCTGCCCATCCCGGGCATCGCCTTTGGCCTCTACAACTCGCCCATGATGCTCTCGGTGGGCTTCCTCGTGGGCGGCGCGGCCGTCGCCTTCTGGTTTGCCGGCGCCGTGCTGGGCAACTTTGGCATCATCGTGGGCGGCACGGCCCTTGGCCTGTGGGACGTCGCCACGGCGCAGGGCATCGTCTCGAGCCTTGGCATGGGTCTCATGATGGGCTCGGGCCTGGGCGTGGTCATCCGCGACATCCTGCCCAAGGTTGCCGGCTACCTGCGTGGTGGCGACGACAAGGGCTCGGCGCTGGCCGACATCCACGGGAAGGACGCCGGCTTGCTCGCGCTCCTTGTCGCCGGTGCCGCGCTCATCACCTGCTTTGGCCTGGGCCTGGGACCCCTCGCCTGCATCATCATCGTCGCCCTGAGCTTCGTCACCACCATCATGAGCGCCCAGTCGGTGGGCCAGACCGGCATCGACCCCATGGAGATCTTTGGCCTCATCGTGCTGCTCGCCGTGGCCGCCACCTGCGACCTCGACCAGGTCAAGCTCTTCTTCGTGGCCGGCATCATCGCCGTCGCCTGCGGCCTGGGCGGCGACGTCATGAGCGACTTCAAGACCGGCCAGATCATCGGCACCGACCCGCGTCAGATGTGGGTGGGCCAGGCAATCGGCGCCCTCCTGGGCACCGTGGTCTCGGTCGTGGTGCTGGTCGCCCTCGTGGGCGCCTACGGCACCAGCGCATTTGGTCCGGGTCAGCTCTTCGTGAGCGCCCAGGCATCCGTCGTGGCGACGATGGTCTCGGGCATCCCCAACGTCCCCGCCTTCGTCATCGGCCTCGTGGCAGGCATCGCCCTCTATTGCGTGGGACTTCCCTCCATGATGATTGGCCTGGGCGTCTACCTGCCGCTCTACATGTCGCTCGCCGCCCCCATCGGCGCGCTCGTCAAGCTTGCCTACGACAAGCTGGGCAGCAGGTCTGCCGACGACACCGACCACGACGACGACGGCATCGTGGTCGCCTCGGGCATCCTGGGAGGCGAGTCCATCGTGGGCGTCATCATCGCCCTCGTGACGGTGATCTCAGGCTTGGCGGGCTAAGCGCCGGGCGCTCGTCCCTACATCCGCCTGCAGATGGTTCGGGCCACGTAGACGCCACTCGCCGAGGCATGGCTCAGCGAGTGGGTGACCCCCGACCCGTCGCCAATCACGAACAAGCCCGGGTGGCAGGTCTCGAGATGGCCGTCCAGCTCGACCTCCATGTTGTAGAACTTGACCTCGACGCCATAGAGCAGCGTGTCGTCGTTGGCCGTACCGGGGGCGATCTTGTCGAGGGCGTAGATCATCTCGATGATGCCGTCGAGGATGCGCTTGGGCAGCACCAGTGACAGGTCGCCCGGCGTGGCCGCCAGCGTGGGACGTACCGTTCCCTCCTCGATGCGCGGCACCGTGCTGCGCCGACCGCGCTCGAGGTCACCAAAGCGCTGCACCATGACGCCACCACCCAGCATGTTGGACAGGCGCGCGATGCTCTCGCCATAGGCGTTGGAGTGCTTGAACGGCACCGAGAAGTGCTTGGAGACGAGCAGGGCGAAGTTGGTGTTCTCGGTCTTGCGCGCCTCGTCCTCGAAGCTATGCCCGTTGACTGTGACGATGCCGTTGGTGTTCTCGGCGACGACGATGCCATGGGGGTTCATGCAGAAGGTTCGGACGTTGTCCTCGAACTTCTCGGTGCGGTAGACGATCTTGCTCTCGTAGAGCTCGT
>CAMPCT010000100.1 GCA_946647055.1 uncultured Atopobium sp.
AGTTGTTGGAGGTCTTGTTCGCGAAGCGCTTGGCCTCGTAGGTGCCGGCGCCGGGAGTGCCAGAGAGGTCGGTGTTCTTGAGCTGGTTGGAGATGCACTCCTTCTGGACGTTCTCGATGACCGCGCCGTACTGCTCGGCGAGGTAGTCGTTGCCAGTGGTGGTGAGCAGTACGTTGAGAGATTGGATGCGAGCCACGATGGCTCCCTTCTAGAAGATGATTGGTATGTCTGGCTTGCCCCGGCGCGCGTTGCCACCACCGTCGTCGGTCCTCGTCGGGTACGCCGGGAGCGAGGACAGCTTGTCCTTGATCATCCGTGCGTTCTCGCTGACCTCGTCCTCGGTGGCGCCGTTCATGGCTGCAAGGATCTCGGCGTCGACGCCGAAGTCCTTCGCGACCTTCGCGACGATGCCGTCGCGCTGCATCTGGGCCCTGATGCCGTCCAGCTCCTTCTGGAGCTTGTCGGCTCGTTCCGTGGCCTTCTGGAGGTCGCTCTTAGCCGCCTCCTCGGCCTCGTCGAACTTTTCCGCCTTCGCCTTGAGCGCTGCATAGTCGGCGTACTTCTTGCGTTCGCGCGCGAGCCTCTCCTTGACGGTCTCCTCGACCTCGGCCTGCGTGAACGTGCGCTCCGGCTTCTCCTCAGGTGCGCCCTGAGTCTGCGTCTCAATTCCTTCGGACATGCTGTCCCCTTCCCAGCCTTTGGCTGTCGTCATATCCGCACGTAGCCCGTGCGTGGGCTCTCCCCTCCCTCGTTAGCAGCCGAGGGAGGGAATTCGCCGCAGGTTGAGAGGTCCCGCAGCGTGAGATGAAAAAGGCCCCGCGCGGGGCCTGATTCGACTGATTCTGAAAAGCGGACGCCTAAGAGTGCAGCGTTATCATCCGCTTCCTGCCTTGTGGCGCTCGTGCATCCACATAGCCTGTTCCCACGACATGGAGCGGTACTTCACAACCTCGGGCTTGTTCTCCCAGTCGCGGTGCTTGACGCCTGCGTAGTGGACGATGCGAGCGTTCGGCGCGTTCTTGTCGGTCCACCAGTTGCTGTTGTACTCGCTGGGCATGTCGAAGATGGATCCTTGGCAGAGCTGGTTGCAGACGTCCTGGTCGACCCACGTGTGTCCGTGGGCATTCAGCTCGACGATGGCCTCGTCCGCCTTGCCGTCGCGCATCATGTCGAGGTTGTAGAGCACCACGCCATGATTGCAGTAGATGTAGTCGGCAGTGGTGCGGTGCCACTCGTGCGTGGCGCTGAAGTAGCGTCCGTCTATGGGAAGGTCCCATATGCTTGACACGTCGCGCACGCAGAAGGTATCGCAGTCGAGCGAGAGCACCACATCGACATCTGAAAGCACGTGGCACAGCGCGGCACGCATCATGGCCATGTACGAGAACTTGCTCGTCATGTTCGGTCCGTCGGACGTGAAGAACGTCTGGCCGCTCACATCGTGGCACTTGACAATCGGCGGTAGCTCGGACGGAAACTCGTCATCCTCGATGATGAAGTGGACAACGTCCACGTTGCTGTTCGCCACAAGCGACTTCGCCGCTGTCTCCATGTCTGGATAGATGTTGCGTGTGCCACAGTAGGCTGCGTGTCTCAGCTCGGCCATACGACCTCCCTGAACTCGTGGCCGCAGACGACGCGAGTGTCGCAGAATACGTCGACGCCGGCACGTGCGAGGCTCAGGCAGAAGTTGACGTCCTCGCCGCCCGAGTTGAATGCGTCTTTGCTTGCGTAGACGTCTGGAACGTCAAGCGGGATGCGCGACAGGTCGGTCCATTCGAACCATGGGAACTCCAGCCTGCGGAACAGGTCCGTGCGGATGAGGGCGCATCCCATGCCGCCTGCGGCGACCCTCACGAGCGTCTGGCCAGACTCCCTCAGCTCGCGCAGCTCGTCTCCCGAGTACATGACCCATCCTGGACCGCGCTTGAAGACGCATGCTAGGCGCTTCTCGCCCCTGGCGTAGCGGTTGAGGTAGTAGCCAAGTGCGACGTCTACGCCATCTTCGAGCAGGTTTATGAGTGCATCCTGCGGTAGCTCTATGTCGTTGTCGACCATCATCACGTAGTCGTAGTGGGCGTTGAGTGCGTCTGCCGCGATGCGGTTGCGAGCCATCGCGCACCCGTAGCCCTGCCTTGCGCGATAGTCGACCTCATGGCCGCCGAGCTCGAGGCGCCACAGGCTCTCGGACGTACAGCGCCCTATGCGCCCGTCGTAGGTAGGGACTTCGATGAGCACCCTGGACATTAGGTACCTCCGGACATTTAAGATTGTTCGCTTGTTGTACCGTTTACGAACTTGCGGATTGGCAGATCCTTGACCGGCATCTCCGCATCCAGCTCGACGGTCGGAATCGAGCTGCGGTCAGGGATTCGTACCACGAAAGAGCTGCCCTCGAGCAGCCATTCGTCGGGCAGGTAGTCGTCGATGTTTTCAGCCACGTAACGTAGGATCGCGGCGAATCTCTCTGCCGTCTTCTCGTTCGCCATGTTTCGTCTCCTGAATCAACTCACGGATGGTCACGGCACCTTCGACATGGCTTCGCGCCGAGGACTCGAACCTCGATTGTCCGGACCAGAACCGGAAGTTCTTCCGTTGAACTAGCGCGAAATGTGTTATAGTAGCTATGAGGCGTCTCTGGTCCTGTATGGGAACTGGGGCGCCTCCGTCGTTATACATGCTCAATTGTTCCCGTATGGCTCACGAACAGGATCTCATCGATACCACGCTCGTTCTTCTTAATCGCAAGCTTATGTCTGATTGCAGGATCGTCACCGTCACGAAGGCGCGAGTCGAAGATAACTCTGATTGGGCCGCCTCTAACAATCGTTGTGCCCGTCGCGTCGTAGTGTGGGGATTTGAACTGTTTCTTTGCCTTTTTCAGATTGTTCTCGATATAACGAAGGGGGTCGCTGCTTACGGTTTGCCCTTTGGGTGGCGGATCTGGTATCTTCAGCTCGTACAGGAGGTCATCGAGGAGGATATCAATGTTCTTGACTCCGTTCTCCTCCGTTTCTGGTAGGAAGACAATCGTGTGTCCATCTTCTGCCAGTCTCTTTGCGCTAACAAGCTCTTTACCCTTTGGAATGGCCCCAAACCTAGCGTCAATCCTCCCGTCCTTCGAGAGACTGCGAATATAGCTTCCTATAATGAGTTCATATGATTCTTCTGATCCATCGCTCTTTTCGAATCGAGTACGACGGAGTTCCATTTCACTGGAGTGCTCTTCGGCCCGTCCTCGACATTGATCCAAGTATCTATCGAGGTAAAGTGATGGATCGTACCCCTCGACAGTGGCCTTTGCCTTGTCCCAGCTCGGCACCACGCGACAGTCGCAGTTGGCATGTGCGTGGCTCGCAAGATCCTCGCTGCCGTAAACGAAGCCGCGGGATGCGAGCATGATGCAGAACTCGCACGTTTCGGCACCAGTCGGCACCCTCGCCCACTTGGGCTTCTTCGGATCCTTGTTCACGTTGTGCTGAATGCAGCGGTTGGCCGACTTCCTGCTCTCGTAGTCCAGTCTGTCCGAGCACTTCCCAACGAACTGTTCTATCGGTTTCTCGTCAGCGAGGTCCTGCACGAACGCCCTCACGGCACCCTCGGTCGCCTCTGGTTCGATGAGCGGCTCGACTGCCGCTTGGTACCCATCGTCGATACCGAACTTCGCGCGCAGGCCATCGTAGAACTCTGCGGCAAGCCTGGCAGACATAGTCGCCGAAGCGCCACAGCATGCCTGCATAATTGAGATGACC
This sequence comes from uncultured Atopobium sp., assembly GCA_946647055.1. The sequence goes on from CAMPCT010000100.1 coordinate 3,753, forward strand.
TGCTCCCTGATGCTGGCAACATCCTGGGTAAAGTCAACCTGAGCCAATGCTTCCTCGAGGGCTGCCCGTCCCCTGTCGCTCACGTCGTTCAGACTACGGCTGTATGCCTCCACGTAGCTGCGCGGTATCAGCACCTCCGACACCTCCGAACATGGCGGTTACAGCGGCGTTTGTGGCCGCCTTGGCTTCGTCGCTCCTGACCTGCTCGAGGTCGGCTTCGTCTATCCCCACGTAGCGCGCGGCCACGTCCGTGGCACCGAAGCCTGGGCGGATGCTGTTCACCTTGGTCGCCCAGTCGGCGCGCTCGTTGAGCGTGTGCAGGATGGGGTCGGCGAACTTCGCGCTTATGTCTCGCATCCCCTCGCCCAGGTCGTCGGTCGTGGTGTTGAGCTCGACTGCGAGCGCCGCACGCATCACGCGGCGGAGCGTCACCTTGTCTGCGGAGATGTCCCTCATGGCGATCATCGAGATGTCCTCGCGGGCAGTCTGGATGGCTTCGGCGCTGGAGGGGTTGTCCTGGATGATTCCGAGCGAGCTGAGCGGCACGCCGCTCGCCCCACTGAACTGCGCGGCAAGCGACCTCAGCTCGTCGATGAAGGGCTGGGGCGAGTTGCCGGACAGCTGCCCGACCGTCGGGTTCTGCTCGGTCTGGTCGTTGGGCGTCAGCGCCAGGATGCGCGAGAGCTGGTACTGCGCCTTCTTGTTCATCACCGTGTCGAACTGCTCGTCGGTGAGACCGAGCATGTACATCTTGGGCATCGAGTAGAACGTGCCCGAGACCTGCATGTGCCACAGGCACCTGATGGCATCGTCGGTGAGAGTGCGCACGAACTTGGTGATGCGCGTGCGCCCGAACGGCGCCACCGTGCCCACCCTACGGTGGGCGAACACGTAGAGCGTCGGCAGCCGCTCGGCCATCGGCCCCTCCGTGTACGCCCAGTCGTTCTTGTCGCGCTGCACGAACTCCCCCACGTTGTGCGGCATGTGGAGGTTCACGATGGTCGGCACCGGCGAGATCCTCGACCATGGCGTGTGCTCTCGTCGCGCGATCGCCAGCCCGCACGACACCACGCCGTCGGTGAAGTCGGGCGAGGGCAGCGCGGTGAACGTGTCGGCACCATGGAACCGGACGACGGCATGCCCGTCCTCGGAGCGGTTGACGGTCGCCGCCATGCAGCCGTAGAGGCCCTTGACGGGAACGTGCTGGTTGTAGTTGTCGATGAGGTTGTTGCGGTCGATGACCTCCCGCAGGACCGTGTCGTCGACGTCTGGCGGTAGCGTGATCCGCTCGAGCGTGATGCGCTCGGCCCAGTCGTTGACGGCCTTCTGTGGCCAGTCGCAAGCCTGGTCGTTGGGGATGTCGGCGGTGACCCCGTAGTCGCTCACGGTGACGTTGCCGTCGTAGTAGTTGCGGAGCATCTCGTTGTGGTCCACGTGGCGCTCGTACTCGGCCACGAGCAGCTCGACGGCATCCTTCGCCTCGGGCGTGATGCCCTCGGCGTCCAACATGCCCCTTAGGTTCACCGTCGTGGGTTGCGTGGACTGTCCGGTGTCGGTCTGCTCTAGCATCCCGCCCTCCCCTCGGTGTCGATTCGCCGGGATGCCCTCGCGCCCAGGAGCGCGAGCGTCATGCTCTCGGCTGCGGTGCAGGGCGTGTCGGGGCCGTCGGCAAGACCGATGCCGCTGCGGCCGACCTTGCGGCGCCGCGCCATCCTCACCGATTCGTCCAGCGGGTCCTGCCTTATGTGCGTGAGGTCGTGGTTCCGAACTGCCACCATGGCCACGGAGCACGCCTCGATGTAGTTGCTTGTGGTCGCCACGTGCACTCGCCTGCGCGGGATGCCAAGCGAGCGAACCTTCTGCTCGAAGTCGGCAGCACCCGCCTGACCGTCGATGATCACCTCACGAAGGTCGGACCTGTGCTGCCCGACCCATGCGAGCGCCTCGTCGATGCCGCCATAGGTGGAACGGATTGCAATCAGCTCGACGTACGTCGGCCCCTCCTTCGGCGCGACGGCCACCGTCCACGCGACCCATTCGCCATCCAGACTGAACTTGACGCCCAGCGCCGCCTTGCCCTTGTCGGGTCCCAGCGCCTGCTCGGCAGGCACCTCGCAGGCCGCCCAGTCCTTCGCGTCGAAGAACGTCCGCTCGGCCTTGGCCTTGGGCAGCCAGTAGCCCAGGCGCTGCTGCGCAAAGGTGAGCGGCTGGCGGTACAGGCCCAGCTCCACGTTGGGTGCGCTGGGCTGCAGGTTGAGCCCCATCGCGGGGTTGACGCGCCACCAGACATCCTCGTCCAGGTGGTCGCCGAACCCGTCATCGCCCTCGGGCATGAGGTCGTTGACCGACCATTCCGAGAGCGAGACCTTCCCGCGCTCGCCGGTGTCGACGCCACTCACGACGTCGTCGCGCATGCTCTGGAAAACGTCGCCCTTGCTGTCGGGCGTGGGCGGCGTGCCCAGGTACACGAACTGCGAGTTCTTGAGCGGCGCGGACGACGAGGTCGAGACGAAGGCCTTCTGCTGCACCTCGGTCAGCTCCTGCGCCTCGTCGCCCATGATGGCGTCGACGGTGAAGCCGATGCTGGCGCTGTTCGTCCTCGTCGCGAAGTAGACCGCCCCTCCCCCGTACTCTGGCTTGAAGAAGATGGCTTCCTTGCTGATGGCCTTGCGCACGGCCTTGACCATGCGGTTGAGGTTCGGGTACTCGCACTTTGGGTCGTTCGCCTTGGTGCCGTAGTAGTGCTGCATGCGCTCGAATATCTCCACCGCGGTGGAGTACTGGTGCGCCGAGTACAGGATCCTCTCGCCGCGGAACGGCAGCCCGGCCTTCTTGCGCACCAGCGGCAGCACGGCGACGCCCCAGTCGATGCGCGCCAGCGCCAGCTCGGTCTTGCCGTTCTGGCGCGGCACCTCGAGCAGGTTCCTCGGGTGCACGTAGCGCAGCCCCGGCCCAAGGGCGAGCCAGTCATCCAGTATCGGCAGCTGCCAGGGGTTGAGGATCACGCCCTTGTTCAGGCGCTCCCACTCTGCGACGAACCTTCCCATGGTCACCCCGTAGGGCGCGGCCACGTGGAACGTGGGCTCCTGGCAGCCGACCCGCTCAGCCATCCGCCGGCATGGCGGCGAGCGACGAGAGGTCGGGCATCGCCGCCAGCAGGTCGGCCATCGGCCCCGCGATGTCGGGCTCGGAGTCGACGGGCATGTCCCTGGGCGTCTGCAGCTCCGCGATCTGCCGCAGCGTCTCGCGGTACTCGCGGCTCATCGCCGTGAACGCCTGCATGCTGATCTCGCCGCTGAGGCATGCGTACTGCATGTCTCGCAGCTCGTACAATCTGCGCAGCTGGTCGTTCTCGGGTGCCTCGGGCTTGCGTTCGATGCGCTCCAGCGCCGCGCGCACGCGCTTCTCGCCGGTCTCCTCGGACAGGCCCATGGCCTTAGTCCTTCGGTAGATCGTGGTGCGCGAGCAGCCGAGCACCTCGCCCATCTCGCGGTAGCTCATCAGGCCGTAGTGCTCCCTGATGTAGGCGTCTCGGTCGGCGTCAGAGCGTGAGGTGTCACGGCTGTGGGAAGTACCAATAGTGCTCATACCCCGTGACACCTCCTTACGGCTCCCGAGAGAAAGAGGCACT
>CAMPCT010000101.1 GCA_946647055.1 uncultured Atopobium sp.
ACGTGACGCGCAGCTTGTCACCCTCGACGGTGGCCTTGACCTTGAGCTTCTGGTCACGGATGTCCTTTGAGATGCGCTTGGCGGTGTCCTGGTCGATTCCCTGGACGATGTGACCGACGACACGTACGGTCGACCCTGCCGCAGGGATGGCCTTGTCCCAGCGCAGCGACTTCAGGTCGACCTTGCGCCTGACGAGCTTGGTGTTGAGCACATCGATCACCTGCGTGGCGATGAACTCGGACGGCGCGTGCACGGTGAAGGTGCCGTCGGCCTTGGAGAGATCGATCGTGGCGCCCGTCGCCTTGAGGTCATAGCGCTGCGTGAGTTCGCGGGCCGTCTGCTGGTAGGCGTTGTCAACCTCCTGCATGTCGACCATCGAGACGACGTCGAAGCTCGAGTCCTTTGCCATGTTTCTCCTTTCGGGAGTGTGCCTTGTGGCCGGACTCGACCTCGGGCGCACCATCTCCAGCCCATTAGGGCCAATCGTCGGCATAGCCTTCCTGCCACACGCCGTTCTCGTCGTAGTAGCCCGCGTCGTCACCGTAGACGACCTCGCCCTCGCCGGTGTCACCCTGGTCGGTGTCACCCTGGTCGGTGTCGGTCGTCTCGCCGTCCTGCTGCCCCTCGCCGCTCTTGCCCTGCTGCTCGTCCTGCGAGATCTCGGGCTCCTCCTCGCCAAAGTGCGGTCCCTGGATAGTGACCGTGCCGACGCCGGAGGCGCGCTCCTCGAAGCGCACGAGCTGGCCGTTGTTGGTGACCGTGACGACCGAGGTGTCACCGACCTGGATGGTCATGGACTTCTCGACCTTGTAGCTTTCCTCCCAGGGGCCCGTGACCGTCTCGGCGACCAGGCTGGACCCATCCTTGGTGATCTCGACCCAGGTCACCTCGCCGTCGGCGACCTTCACGGTGACGTTGACCTCGGTGGGCGCGGCCTCGGAGGTGGGTGGCGTCGTTGTCGTCGTCTCGGCGGTCGTGTCGGTGGTCGTGTCGGTACTGGTGCTCGCGGTCTCGCCCTCACCCTCGGGTGTGGTCGTCTGGTCCTCGCTGGTCTCGGCGGTGCCAGCGGCCCCGGCGACGGGGACCTCGTGGTTGCCATCAGAGAGGGCCGACGAGGTGCAGGTGGAGATGGAGGTGCCGATGACGACCACCAGGAGGATGGCGAGCAGGCCGAGGATCACGAACGCGGCGCGGGCGGGATCGGAGAAGAACTCCTCGATGAGGCCGACCAGCCCGCCGCTGCCCTGCCGTGCCCCGCGGTTGCGTGGGTCGCGCTTGGAAGACTGGGTGGTGCGACGGCGCACGTTGGGGCGCTGCGGGGCGTCGTTGATGGACTGCGATGCCTTGCGACCGGTGCGCGTGGAGGCGGCCTCGTAGGGACGGGCCTGCGTGTCGAGCAGGAGGTCGTCGGTGTACTCGTTGGGGTCGGGGTCGCGCTGGTAGACGTCCTCGCGACCATACTGGCCCGCATCGGGGTTGTACAGGTGCGCGCGGGGACGGTTCTGCCCACGCGTTATGGCGCGCTGCTGGAGCGCCGTGCTGCGGACACGGGACGATCGCGACGACGGGTAGGGATGCTCCCACTCGTCGAGGGTGCCCTCGTCACGGGCGGTCTGGTAGGCGCTGCGATACGTGCTGTGACGTACCGACCCCTGCTGATACGACTCGGAGCGCGAACGCGCATGGGACGTGGTGTCGAAGTAGTCCGTGCTGCCCAGGGGGCTGTTGGGGTTTTGCAGGAGGCTGCGGTACTCGGGGATCGACGTGCGGGAGCGCCCGAGCGTGGAGCGCGCGGACCAGGTGCCACTGTCCTCGGGGGCGACGCCACGGCTCTCGCGCGTGCGGCGGCGCAGCTCGTGCGAGCTCATGCCGTTGGTGTTCTCGAAGAGGTCGGACTGGAACTGGTCGACCACCTCGCGCGGGTTGAGCCCCAGATAGCGAGCGTACGAGGAGAGCATCCCCTGTGCGTAGCCGCTCTTGGGGATGTTGGGGAAGTCACCCTCCTCGAAGGCGATGAGGGCCTCCTCCTTGAGCCTGAGCACGCGCGCCGCCTGCTGCACGGTGAGGCCGAGCTGCCTCCGGCGCTCTATGAGCATCTCGCTGAAACGCGGCCTCGCCACTGCTACACCTCCTGGTACTGCGACTCTGCCTGACGGAGCTCCTCGAGCCCGTCGGCATCGAGGAGGACCTCGCGGGGCTTGGAACCGTCAGGCGGACCCACGACGCCCTTCTGCTCGAGCATGTCCATGATCCTACCAGCTCTAGCGTACCCCACCTTGAGGCGACGCTGCAGGCCGGAGGTCGAACCTAGTTGAGAGTCCACAACTATGCGCGCGGCCTCCCAGATGAGCGGGTCGTCCTCCTCCGCCGGCTCCGCCATGCCGGGGGTACCCTGACCAGAGGCCGCGGCGCCGGAGAGGATGTCCTCGTGGTAGTCGGACTCGTGGTGCTCGCGGATGAACTCGACGACCGAGGCGACCTCCTCCTCCGAGACGAAGCAGCCCTGCGCACGCTTGGGGCGACGTCCGCGCAGCTTGTAGAGCATGTCACCATGGCCGAGCAGGCGCTCTGCGCCGGTCTGGTCGAGGATGATGCGTGAGTTCATGCCGTTGTCGACCGAGAGGGCGACGCGGTTGTCGATGTTTGCCTTGATGAGGCCGGTCACGACGTCGGCCGAGGGGCGCTGCGTGGCGACGATGAGGTGGATGCCGGCGGCACGGCCCAGCTGGGCGATGCGCACGATCGAGGCCTCGACGTCCTTGCCGGCGACCATCATGAGGTCGGCGAGCTCGTCGATGACGATGACGAAGTACGGCATGTGCGTGGGCGGATGCTCCATTTCGCCCAGCCGGCCGCTCTCGATGAGCGAGTTGTAGGAGCGGATGTCGCGCACCTTGTAGTGCTCGAAGACGCGCAGGCGACGCTCCATCTCGTTGACGCCCCACTGCAGCGCCGCGGCGGCCTGCTTGGGCTCGGTGACGACCGGCGTGTACAGGTGCGGGAGCCCCGCGTAGTACGTGAACTCGACGCGCTTGGGGTCGACCATGATGAGGCGGACCTCATCGGGGGTCGCACGCATGAGGATGGACATGACGATGCTGTTGAGCAGCACGGACTTGCCCGAGCCGGTGGTTCCGGCGACGAGCAGGTGCGGCAGCCCCGCGAGGTCGACCACGACTGGCTTGCCCTCGGAGTCGCGCCCGAAGGCAGCCTCGAGGGGACCGCCCGTGACATAGGGCAGGACGTCGCCCAGGTAGACGGACTGGGTCTCCTTGTTGGGGATCTCGATGCCCACGAGGGAGGTCCCGGGGATGGGCGCGAAGATGCGGACGGACTTGGCCGCGAGCGAGAGGGCGATGTCGTCCTGGAGGTTGGTGATCTTGCTCACGCGCTCGCCCTCGCCCATGGCGATCTTGAAGGTGGTGACGGCGGGACCAGACACCCAACCGGTGACCTTGCTCGTGAGGTTGAACTCCTCGAGCGTGCTCTGGAGGCGCTGGGCCGTGTTGGCAAGCTCGTCACGCGAGGTCGAGGCGCCCTGTCCGGGGTCGCTCGACTTGATCATGGTGACGGGCGGGAGCGCGCCGTCAAGGGTCGTCGCGTCCTTGGCCTTGTCCTCCTTGGCCTTCTTCGACGACTTCTTGCGACGCTTGTCGATGAACTCGGGGACGTCGGCACGCTCGGGCTCGCCCTCGTCGAGGGGGGCGTCGTCGATGGGACCGTCGAAGGCCGTGGGTGCGGGCTCGGGAGCAGGCTCCTCGACGGGCTTGCCCTTTGCCTTGCGGTCGAGCAACGTGGTGGCCGGCTCCTCGTCAAAGGGAACCTCGTCCTGGTAGGTGTCGAAGGCGTCGTAGGGCTCGTCGTCTGCGAGCGTCTGCGTGGGCGAGGCACCGCGCCTCAGCACCGAGGTCTTGCGGGACCCGATGAAGGAGGTGGCAGGTGCGACCTCGTCCCCTGCCTCGGGAAGGGGCAGGCGACGCTGGCTGCCGCGTCCGCGTCGGGCGGAGGGCTGCTCCTCGACCTCGTACCAGTCGCCCTGCTCGGCCTCGTAGGCAAGGGCCTCCTCGCGCGCGAGGCGACGCTCCTCGATGGCCTCGTTGGCGCGAACGCGAATGTCCTCGACGACACCGGAGATGGAGAAGCCGCTCACGATGATGCCGGCGATGACGACGCCCGCCAGGACGACGAGACCGACGGTACGACCCACGAGGGTGAGCAGCAGCCATGCCACTCCCCCACCCACGTAGCCGCCTGCGGCGGAGAGCTCCTCGAGCGAGAACACAAGCATGGGGTCCTGCTCGGCTCCGGCGATCGAGAGCGAGAGCATGGAGAGGACCGCGAGGACGATGAGGCCCAGGCCTGCCGCGACGCGCGCCGAGAGCGGGGACTCTGAGGCGACGAAGAAGGTGAGGGCGAAGGCGAGCAGGGCGATGGGCACGAGGATGGCCCCCGCGCCAAAGCCAAGGACGAGCGCGCGGCCCACCGCATGGGTGACCACGGCCGAGCTGGGTGACACGAGCGCGATGATCATGCCTACGGCGATGACGGCGATGAGGACGCCGACGATGTCGTTGGCGGCACCCGGGCCAATCACCGGCTCGCGATACTCCTCGATGCGGGTCTGTCGTGCGTTGGCCTTGGAGTTGGCGCGCGCCTTGGGCGCGTTCTTTGCCGAGTTTGTGCGACGTGCCTTGCCTGCTGCGTTTTTGCTACGGTTGCTGGCCATCTACACCTCCAGTACCACGGGAATGACCAGGGGTCGCGTGTGCGTCTTGCTCCACAGGAGGTTGGAGACCGCGTTGCGCACGGTCTTGCGGAGCACGTCGAGCGAGCCACCCTTGACGTCTGCCGAGATGAGCGCGTTGCGGACGGCATCCTGTGCGCCGGAGATGAGCTCGCCGTCGTTGGCGAAGGAGATTCCGCGGCCCGAGATGTCGATGATGGGGATGGCGCCGTCGCGACGCCTGATGGAGACGACGCAGGTGACGATGCCGTCCTTGGACAGGCGCTGGCGGTCGCGCAGGACCGCGGGTTCGGTGTCGCCCACCATGATGCCGTCAACGTAGACGATGCCGGAGTCGACGGGTGTGGAGCGATGCACCTGGTGGCCGCGCATCTCGAGCGTGTCGCCGTTGTCGATGACGAAGATGCGCGCGTCGTCGAGGCCGACCTCGCGGGCGAGCTTGGCATGGGCGCGCAGGTGGACGGCCTCGCCATGGACGGGCATGAAGTAGCTGGGCTTGGTCATGGCGAGCATGAGGCGCAGCTCCTCCTGGCTGCCGTGTCCCGAGACATGCACGAGGGCGTTGGACTTGTCGAAGACGTCGCACCCGATCTTGGAGAGCGAGTTGACGATGTCCTGGACGCTCTTCTCGTTGCCGGGGACCGGCGTGGCGGAGATGATGACCGTGTCGTTGCTGGTGATGGTGAGCGAGCGGTGCTCGCCGTTGGCCATGCGCGCGAGGGCCGAGAGGGGCTCGCCCTGGCTGCCCGTGCACAGGACGACGACCTTGTCGTCGGGCAGGTCGTCGACGTCGTAGGCGTCGATGATGTCCTGGTCGGAGATCCTGAGATAGCCCAGTTGACGGGCGATCTTGGTGTTGGTGACCATGGAGCGGCCGGTGACGACGACCTTGCGGCCCACGGCGACGCTGGCGTCGCACACCTGCTGCAGGCGATGGATGTGGCTCGAGAAGGAGGCGACGAAGACCTTGCCGGTGGCGTTCTTGATGATGTGGCGCAGGGCGGCGCCCACGGCGGCCTCGGAGGGCGTGAAGCCGGGGAGCGTCGCGTTGGTGGAGTCGGAGAGCAGCAGGTCGACGCCCCTGCGCCCGAACTCGCATATGGTCTGGTAGTTTGGCGTGATGCCGTCGATGGGCGTCTGGTCGAGCTTGAAGTCGCCGGTGTGCAGGACCGTTCCCTGCGGCGTGGTCAGGAACACGCCGAGCGCCGCCGGGATGGAGTGCGTCATCGAGAAGAAGTCGACCGAGAAGCAGCCCAGCTCGACATGACTCCCGTCGGAGACCTGCTGGAACGGCTGGTTCTTGATGCGGTGCTCGTCGAGCTTGCCCTGGATCATGCCGATGGTGAGGCTGCTCGAGTAGATGGTGACCCTGTTGACCAGGTCGGCAAGCAGGTACGGCAGGGCGCCCGTGTGGTCCTCGTGACCGTGGGTGATGATGATGCCGCGGAGCTTGTCCTCGTTCTCGAGGACATAGGTGTAGTCGGGAAGGACGAGGTCGACGCCGGGCTGATCCTCGTCGGGGAACATGAGGCCCGCATCGACGAGGATCATGTCCTCGCCGCACTCGAATGCCGTCATGTTCTTACCGATACCGTCGAGTCCTCCCAGGGGGATGATTCTCAGCGGGGGCTTCTTCTTGGCCATGTGGCGCTGGTTCCTTTCGATTGGCGCATTTCAGCTGTGTCTTAACCTTCAAGATTATACGCGAATGGGAGCCCCTTTGGGATGCCAAAGAGGACAGGCACCGACGAGAACCTCCTGGGTTCCCATCGGTGCCTCTCACTGTTGATTCTTGTGCTCGCTAGCCCTCGTTGTGGTGACGGCGACGGGGCTGCCTGCCCTGGGGGTTGGCGGTCTTTGCGTTGCCACCCTTGTCGCCTGCACGACGGGCGCCGCGCTCGGGCTTGCCGGCGGCAGCGGGAGCCTCGGGCTTGTCGATGCGGTCGAGGCTGATCTTGCCCTTCTCGTCGACCTCGAGGACCTTGACCTTGACCTCGTCACCGATGGAGAGCACGTCCTCGACCTTGTCGACGCGGCCCTGGGCCACACGGCTGATGTGCAGCAGGCCGTCCTTGCCGGGCAGCAGCTCGACGAAGGCGCCGAAGGGCTGGATGCCCACGACGCGGCCGGTGTACTCCTCGCCCACCTCGGGGACCTTGACGATGGCGCGGATGCGCTCGGCGGCCTCCTCGCCAGCACCGCCGACGCCGGCGATGAAGACGGTGCCGTCCTCCTGGATGTCGATCGTGGCGCCCGTGTCGTCCTGGATGCCGCGGATGACCTTGCCACCGCTGCCGATGACCTCGCGGATCTTGTCGACGGGAATCTGCAGGCTGATGATCTGGGGCGCGGTCTCCTTGGTGGACTCGCGCGGCGCGGGAATCTTGTCGAGCATGGCGTCGAGGATGAACATGCGGCCCTCGCGCGCCTGCAAGAGCGCCTGGCGCAGGATCTCGGGCGTGAGGCCGGTGGCCTTGTTGTCCATCTGCATGGCGGTGATGCCCTTGGTGGTGCCGCAGACCTTGAAGTCCATGTCGCCGAGGAAGTCCTCGAGGCCCTGGATGTCGGTGAG
>CAMPCT010000102.1 GCA_946647055.1 uncultured Atopobium sp.
GTGGCCACGATGACCACGGCGTCGGGGGTGAGGCCGGCCATGCGGCACTTGATGTCGAGGAACTTCTCGGCGCCGAGGTCTGCGCCGAAGCCCGCCTCGGTAATGACGTAGTCGGCCAGCTTCATGGCCGTGGTGGTCGCCTGGACGGAGTTGCAGCCGTGGGCGATGTTGGCGAAGGGGCCGCCATGGACGAAGGCCGGGGTGTGCTCGAGCGTCTGGACCAAGTTGGGCTTGATGGCGTCCTTGAGAAGCGCGGTGCAGGCACCCTGGGCGTTGATGTCGGCCACGGTGACAGGCTTGCGATCGTAGGTGTAGGCGACGACCATGCGGCCCAGGCGGGCCTTGAGGTCCATGATGTCGGTGGCCAGGCAGAAGGCGGCCATGACCTCGGAGGCGACGGTGATGTCGAAGCCGTCCTGGCGAGGCATGCCGTCGGCGATGCCACCCAGGCCGTCGACCACGTTGCGCAGCTGGCGGTCGTTCATGTCGACGCAACGGCGCCAGATGACACGGCGCGGGTCGATATTGAGGGAGTTGCCCTGCTTGATGTGGTTGTCAAGCATGGCGGCGATGAGGTTGTTGGCGGCGCCGATGGCGTGGAAGTCGCCGGTGAAGTGCAGGTTGATGTCCTCCATGGGGACGACCTGGGCATAGCCGCCGCCGGCCGCGCCACCCTTGACGCCAAAGACGGGGCCCAGGGAGGGCTCACGCAGGGCGAGCATGGCGTTCTCGCCGATGAGGTTGAGGGCGTCGGCCAGGCCGACGGACGTGGTGGTCTTGCCCTCGCCGGCGGGCGTGGGGTTGATGGCAGTGACCAGGATGAGCTTGCCCTTCATGGGAACGTCCTTGAGGGCGTGGATGTCGACCTTCGCCTTGTACTTGCCGTAGTGCTCGAGCTGGTCCTCGGTGAGGCCGACCTTGGCCGCAACCTCACTGATGGGAAGCATCGTCGCTTCCTGCGCGATCTCGATGTCGCTCTTGTACTCTGCCATCCTCGTGTCCTTTCGTCGCCGGCAGCCCTGCTGCCATCCCCTACCCCAATCCTGACTATCATTGTGGGGCATTTCGCCCCCTGTGGGTCACGCGGTTACCGTTTTGACCCTCCGTATCGCGCAATGGGCATAACTCTGCATTCCGTCTCGACCCATCAACTCGAAACCGCAGTGAGCGTACCTAAACCCTGCCGAGGCTCACATGCTCAAATATGAGAATTAAAAGAGCCTTTGCTTCGACGTTTTGTCGATATCGCCCATCGCTGTCAATCCTAACCATCAACTATGGCGTGCTACAACGTCAATTCGCTACAAGTTAGAATGAAAGTCATTGGAATATTTGCCCAATAGCAAGTCTACAAGTGGCAAGCCAGATACGCTGCACGCTCCCCGGCGGAGACAAGGCTGCCTCCAGTTGCCCAGACAACGTGCGTCGCGTCGCCCATCTTGCCCATGAGGTCCCAGGTCTCCAGATAGGCGCGCAGCTCCTTGGATAGCTCGATGCGTGCAGGCCCCTGGAAGGCCGCACAGGCACTGGGTTCGACAAAGACGCCCTCTGCCTCGACCAAGTCGCGCAGGTAGTCGAAGAGCATCGCATCTCCCACCGTCATGCCGCCCGAGAAGTGGGGCTCCATGAGGGGCCCAACAAGGCCTGACGGCCGTCCTACCGCCAGCCCGTCCGCCTGCGTCCGCCCATCGAGGCCAAGGTCCTGCACGCAGATGCCGTTATGGAGACCGCTCGCCATGCCCGCCAGCATGCAGGGGGCAGCCACCGGCTCGACGAAGAAGCAATGAACGGCATCGCCAAACTCGTGACGCAGCCCAAAGGCCACCCCACCTGGGGCACCGCCCACGCCGCAGGGGAGATAGACGAAGAGCGGATGGTCCTCCCCCACCTCGGCCCCAAGCGATTCGAGCTGGGCATGGAGCCTGCTGGCCGCCACCGCATAGCCAAGGAAGAGGTCGCGCGAGTTCTCGTCATCGACAAAGTGGCACGTCGGGTCAGCCTCGCTCTCCTCGCGTGCCCGCGCCACCGCGGCCCCATAGTCGCCCTCGAACTCGACCACGTGGGCACCATGTCTCCTGAGCAGGTCCTTCTTCCACTGTCGCGCATCGGACGACATGTACACCTCGACGCGGAAGCCCAGAGCAGCCCCCATGATGCCGATGCTCAGGCCCAAGTTGCCGGTGGAGCCCACGCGAATCGAGTGACGATAAAAAAGCTCGTGGGCACGTCCGCCAGCAAGGGCACGATAAGCCGTCTCACCACTGTCACGAGAGGCAAGCAGCCCCTCCTCGAGCGCAAGGTCCTCTGCGTACTTGAGCACCTCGTAGATGCCACCGCGCGCCTTCACCGAACCCGCGATGGCAAGGTGGCTGTCCTTCTTGAGGAGCAACCTGCCCGAGAGACCCGCACCATGACGCTCGTTGAGAAGACGTCGCATGGAGGGAATCTCCATGAGGTCAGACTCGATAATCCCACCGCGTGAAGCAGTCTCGGGAAAGAGCTCCATGACGAGTGGCGCGAAGCGCTCCAACCGTGCTGCCGCATCATCAATGTCCGCCGCACCAAGCACTTGCGCGTTACGCACCTCGTCCATAGGCCTGCGCAGCGGGTTCGCCCACTCGACCTGCTCCCCCACCGCGAGGCGGGAGAGGACGGGCACTCGATCCATGAGCTCGAGCAACTGTTGGGCATCCATGGCATCCTCCAGCCGGGAACGCGTCGCACTCTGCCGAACTGATTGCCGTAGGCGACGCCCTCGGCACTATCTTATGCCTATCGAATGGGTTCCCTTCGGAGAGGAGCTGTCATGTCAGCCGAGCGCACCGAGTCGAAGTTCGTCACCGTCGCCCCCGGAGTCCAGATCCACGTGTGGGACGCAGGTGCAGAGGACGCCCCGGCCTTGGTCTTCATTCCCGGCCTCACCTTCTCGGGCGAGGTCTTCAGGCACCAGCTCGAGCACTTCCGTGACCGCTACCGCGTGGTACTCGTGGACCCGCGCGGCCAGGGGCTCTCCACCAAGTGCCCGATGGGCAACGACTACCAGACCCACGGGGCCGACCTCGTCAAGGTGGTCGAGGCACTGGGCATCACCAAGCCCACGCTCGTTGGCTGGAGTTGCGGAAACCTCGAGGCCTGGAGCTATATGGAGCAGGCAGGCGTGGAAAGCGTCGCCGGCGTCGTGTGCGTGGACATGAGCCCCCTTCCCCACAACGAGGATCCGGCTGCCTGGACCGAAGGCTCCCCCGCCGAGCTCTCCGAGATCATGACGAAGGTCCTCATCGACCCCGAGAGCAGCCGCGCCTTCTGGGACGAGTACCTGCGCGAGGTCATGTGGGAGGGCCCCATCACGCCCGACGAGTACGACTACTTCATGGACATGGGCGCCCGCACGCCCTACTGGGTGGCCCACGAGCTCTTTGGTGACGCGATCCTCTCGGACTACCGCGCCATCGCCCAGGAGTCCGCGCGTAAGGTACCGACCCTCATGTTCATCGCCAAACACTGGGCACCCATCGCCGAGCCTTGGTACAACGCCCTATGCCCCGAGACCCCGACCTACGTGATGGGCGGCCACCTCATGGCGGCACAATACCCCGACGAGTTCAACGCACGCCTGGAGCAGTTCCTTGAGACGGGCAAGTGAGGCCGTAGGGTCTTTACACCCTCTCCCTGCTCAGCAGGTAACGGCAGGTATACATGAGGTGGAAGAGCCGGTCCGCATCGAGCGTTGACAGGTCGATGCCGGCAACGCGCTCGATGGTGCCGATGCGGTAGATGAGCGTGTTGCGGTGGATGAAGAGCCGCTGCGATGCCAATGTCTTGTTCTGCCCACATTCCAGGTACGTCAGGAGCGTCCGCAGCAGGTCGCTGTCCTGCTCGTCATCATGGCGCTTGATGTCATAGGCGCGGGCGTCAAGCAGCACCTCGTTGACCGACCTGCCAAAGAGGACCTTCTCCAAGTGACGCGCCGCATAGTCGTCGAAGAACGAGACCGACCGGGGCGGTTCCTCGCGGACACCATAGGAAATCGCGGTCCGACAACTGTCGTAGTAGCGCCTGAGCTCGCGGAAGTCGTGGAAGGGACAGCTCACCCCAACCTTGGCCGAGAAGCGCTTGGCGATGGCACCGAGCCCCTCGGAGAGACGCGCCATGTCATAGGGACACGAGTCCGCCTGCACGACGCAGGCCACCTCCCCACCATGGACGAGGACAATGGCTCCCCGTAGCACTCCCATGCGAAGCTGACGCGCGAGGGGCGACAGAATGGCGGGGGCATTGGGGCCCTCCACCTGCGCGAGAACGCAGTAGAAGCGATCGTCCATGTGCCAGGCGTGCTTGTGAAGGTAGCCCTCGATGATCTCCTCACGCACGAAGATGTGGTCGAGCAGGCGACGGACACACGAGTCCCTGTCGGGAGGGGGAAATCCCAGCGGACTGCCCAGACGGATGGCCTGCTCGACGAGGTGCTTGAGCCGCAGGAGCATGTCGGCAGTGCTTCGGCCAAACGGCTTGCCCTCGTCGCTCATGAGGATGTCGAGGATGGGCTCACCGTCACGAAGCATCATGGCGTTGAGGTACTCGCGCCTGGCCTCGGGGACGCTGACGAGCTGAACGGCATCGCGCATCTCCTCGCCTTCGGGCATCGCCGCGATGAATGCGTCATAGAACGGCGTGTCAGGCAGGATGCAGTTGTTCTCGCGAATGTGACAGAAGACCGCGTCGGCAACCTCGAGGCCATCTGGCACGGCATAGGCTGCGAGGACATCGTCGGAGTCGGTGGCAAGCAAAGGCTCCCCGAGCTCCTTCGCCATGACGTCGAGCATCGCACCGAGCGAGTCCCTTTCGAGCGAGGCCCAGGTAAGGCGCATGTCGAGGTCATCGAGACGGCGCTGCGCATCGATGAGCCTGTTGTGGAGCTCACCTACGTTCCCAATCCCCGGAATGGTCACGAGACGGCAGCGTTTCTCCCTTGCAAGGATGTCGCCCTCCTGCAGCCCTCCCGCCACAGCAACCGACATGTTGCAGAGCCTGTCCGCCATGCCTTCCAACACTGCCGAGCTGGCTACGTAGAGCACGTCTGGGTCGAGGGACGGCTCGTCCTCAACGAGCAGCTCCTTTGAGCAACGGATGTCGAAGGGGCCTCCGTCACGTGAGCCGCGGTGGTCGAACACCATGGCATCCTGCGAACCGATGCCGTCAAGCAGCAGCGCGATGCTTGCGTTCATCTTCTCTCCCGACGATCAGGGGACGGGCAATCTAGCAGGGAACGTCTATTCCAAGGTCCTGGGGCGAGAAGCGCTGGCACACGTTCTCCTCGGTACCGATGACCGAGGCAGAGAGCCTCGTCCCGATCTTGCAGGCACCCGCAAGGTCCTTGCCATATGTGAGGCCCACGGCGACGCCCGCAAAGAAGGCGTCTCCGGCACCGGTCGTGTCCACGACCTCGACCTTTTGCGCGGGGCAGTTGCCGGCCTGCCCGTCCATTCCGGCAAAGACAGACCCCTGTGCTCCCATGGTAACGACCATGCTCTGGGGACCGGCTTGGGGAAGCCGCTCGACAAGCACCGCAAGCATTTGGCTTGGCGTCGCGTCCTCGAGGTCGCACGACAGGAGGATCCCCGCCTCCTGCTGGTTGCACACCAGGCACGAGACCTTATGCAGCAGGTCGCGCCGCTCGCAGGCGATGGTCATGTTGGAGACGACGGCAAACACCTGCTTGCCATAGCGCTCGGCAAGGTCGAGCGTCCGCTCCAGGATGGGAGCGTCGACGTCGTACTCGATGCACACGGTATCCGCCTGGGAGATGATCTTGTCGCCCTCCTCGACGAGGGACCGCTCCATGCTGCTCAGGTTTGACCTGCGCGAGATCGACGCCACGACATCGCCCGTCTCGTCAAAGATGGCAAGCCACATGCCAAGGCCGTCGTCGCAGCTGCGGACATAGGTGGTGTCGCAGCCACATGCGTCAAGCCGGGCGATGATGTCGGCCGAGAGGCCGCTCTCGTCGACAGAGCTCACAAACGTTGGCCTGAGCCCCACGTTTGCCATGTCCTCGGCAATGTTGCGGCTTACGCCACCATGCACCTCTGCGACACGGCCGGCGTTTCTACCTGCAGGGATGTACCTGTCGAGGGGATATCCCTTGACGTCCATGAATGTGGTGCCTATGACAACGATTCCCATGACCCGCTTCTTCTCTCTTTCCAGGCTTGCCATCGAGCGTGACGCCCCCGCATGGATGCCACGCCGTCCATCATACCCGTTCCCAGAAAAACGCACCTTTACCTGCAAAGGAAGTTCATGGTGAGGTTGACCATGACCTCTTGCGCATACCGTCGATGACCTCACGGCACTCCTCGTACGAGAGGACATAGACATCACGTCGACCCTCGGGCTTGGTCACGGCCTGATGGTCGTAATCGTCGAGCAGGTCGAGGGCACGTGAGTAGCTCTGGACGATGTCGACGATCTGGCGCACGGTGACGTCTCCCTCCGGAAGCCTGTTGATGATGCTCGCCACCCGACCAAGCTCGCGTAGGCGACGCTCGTTAACAGCATAGCCATCGACAAGATATCGCCGCAAGACCTCGTTTGCCCACCTGCGGAACTCGACGCCACGCTGGGACTTGACGCGGTACCCGACCGAGAGGATTGCATCGAGCGAATAGCGCATGACACGATAGTTCTTTCCATCAGAGGCAGTTGTAAAGGAATCCTTTACAACTGAGTTGCGGTCCAGTTCGCCTTCGGCAAAGCAATTCTTGAGATGGCTGCCAACGTTTTGCTTGGTGGTATCGAACAGCAGAGCCATCTGCTCTTGTGTGAGCCAGACCTCGTTTTTGGCCACGTCAACCTCGACGGGCAGCGTGACCTCGCCATCGCTCGACTCGAACAGGACAATCTGGGCAGCACTCATGGGCGTCTCCTTTCCAGACGAATGCCAAACGACACGCATGTCTGCAAGAGAACGCCCGCCCGCATAATGAAGACTCCGAGCGTGCGGAACATACCCGCGCCTAATCACCCAGAGAACCGTATAGCTACGGAACACGGCGTGTGAGGGTACACGGCTCGGACTCCCCGTACGGGATATCGACGACCGCTCCCTCCGTTGCACCACCAGTATAGCATATATAGAACATATATTCGTAAGAAATCTTGATTTCGTATTCCACGTATACCTCACCACGGTGCTAGGGTTATGCCACTTGACAGCCACGCAGCGAGGAGGCTCACCATGCACGACGAGAACTGCATCTTCTGCAAGATCGGCCAGGGCGAGAT
>CAMPCT010000103.1 GCA_946647055.1 uncultured Atopobium sp.
ATGCCGCGAGGTCGTGGGCGTCCTGCACGGCGGCGGCCATGCGGTCACCGGAGCCCGCGCTCACGCACTCGACGGGCGAGCCGTTCACGATCGTCACGAGGACCTCGTCCCCGTCCTCGATTGCGTTGGAGGTCGGCACCTCCACCTCGGCGGTCGCGCCCTCAGCGTCCGCGTCGAGCACGACCGTGGCCACGCCATCGCCCGAGTCGGCGGTCGCGCGCCCGCGCACGACCTGCGCCGAGGTTGCCAGCTGCCGCTCCACCTGCTCGGGCGTGCCGAACAGGCGGCGCGCGAGGTCAAAGTCGCTCGTCAACGCCATCCCCCCTTAAGCTCCAGCTCCCACGTCCACGCGTCGAGGTCAAGCTTGCCCGCGGACACCATCCAGCGGCGCGACTCGCCGCCGGCGCGCAGCCGCTCGACCATGCCCTCGCGCAAAGGGCGGTACATCAGCGAGTGCTTGATGGTCTCGACCTCGGACAGCCCGTTCGCCAGGTACCGCTGCGCAAGCGCCTGCGCCGCCGACTGCGTGAACGGCGAGAGGTCGGTCACGTCGCGGTAGTCGTCGACGTTGTAACCGCGCACCGAGTGCGACGAGGGCGCGCCGTCCGGCACGCTCGCCGCGGCTGTGATGGTCCTGCCGTCCTTCTCTGCACGCACGATGGCGCGCGCGGGCGTGGTGAGCCCGAGCGTGTCGCCGCCCACGTCCCCGATGACCATGCCGCGCGGGTCGCCCACGTCTGCGTCCCAGTCGGCCACGCGAGCCGATGGCTCCACGTAGCGCGAGACGGTGACGGTGCCCATCTCGTCGACGGACAGGCGGTCCCCCGCCTTGCCCACCACGTCGAACAGGATTGACAGCCACGAGCGGCCCGGCTCGTAGACGGTCACGCCGCCGTACAGGTAGTCGAGCGCGTCGCCCGACACCTCCAGCGGCCTCGAGCACGTGCGGCAGACGCGCCGCACCACGTCGAGGGCGTGCGCGCCCTTTGCCACCGACAGGCCCGTGATGGCCACGTCGGTCTCCAGCGCGTGCAGGGCGCTCGCCAGCGTGAACGTGGTCACGCGCGCGTCACCCATGCCCTCCCACGGGGCCGCCGTGACGAAGAATGTGCCCAGCACCTCGCGCACGAGCGTGCCCGTGTGGTCCGACACCGCGTGCACGAGCCTGAGGGCGCTGGTGCCGTCCCAGCCGTGCTCCCCCGCGCACGTCAGCTGCGCGCCCATGCGGGTGTCACCGTAGTAGTGCACGTCCAGCTCGCCGCCCGTCACGCCCGAGAGCGCGCCGCGCACGGTCGCGAGGTCGAGCGGGTCGACCTGTAGCACCTCGAGCGAGTGCGTGAGGTCGCCACGTGCCCAGTCCATCTACCAGACCTCCCCCACCAGCGACAGCTCCACGCGCCGCCAGCCCCTGTTGGTCATGTCCTGCGCGCCGCCCGTGACGCACGCCTGCGACCAGAAGCCGCCCGGCGCCCTGAAGATGACGTGCCCGGCGTGGATGGCCCAGTCGGCCAGCGCCGACACCTCGGACATGTCCTCGCCCCACGCCGCGCCCTCGATGGTCCACGAGACGTCGTTCGTGGACGCGGCCACGACCACCGACCTCTCGCGCCCCATGACCTCGGACGAGTGCGTGGCGCGCGACCACGACGGCCTGAACTCGGCGGGGCCGCCCGGTGCGGCGTAGATGCCGAGGTCGCGGTCCATGCCGGGCGAGGTGACGTGGTAGCCCGAGTCCTCGACGGCTGGGAACGTGGCGATGGTGGAGGACCACCCGCCGGGCCCCTCGACGCTCGCCCAGACGCGCCACGGGACGTTGAGCGGCGGCGCCACGACCCAGGGGCTCGTGCCCTCGAGCGCGACGTAGCGGGTGCCGTGGCCCTCGTCGATGACGAGCCACGCGCTCGCCGCTGCATCCGATGCCGTGACGGTCGCGAGCGTGCCGCTGGCGGTCGCCGAGAGCGTCAGGCCGCCCGCGTGCCCGCCCTCGTAGGAGACGGCGCAGGATGCCGAGTGGGCGGCGCTCAGGCCGTCCTCGGTGACGAGCGACAGCGCCACGTCCAGCACGTCGCCCTCGGCTGGCATCGCCGACATGGCAGACATGGGCACGGTGAGGTGCCCGGTACCGGGACCCGTGCCCGACCACGAGCCCCATGCGGGGCAGGTGACGGTGACGGCGTTGCCGTCCCTCGTGCAGTCGCTCTCCCACGCCACGACCAGCCCGTCGGGCGCGATCGTGACGGACAGCGCAGAGACGGTGACGGGCCGCGCGCTCGTTATCTGCCACGTGAGCGCGCCGCCGTGCGCCGGCGAGCCCGACGCGCCCCATGCGGACCTCCACGCCCTCGCGCCGAACTCCACGTCGGTGCGGTCGTAGTCCGAGGTGTTGTCGACCGCCACGCCGTCGGGCGACCACATCGCGCCGCCCGTGGCCGTGGGCTGGCAGTTAGACGCGCCGGGCGCGCCGAATCCGTCCCATGCGGTCGAGCCGTCGGCGATGCTCGCCCAGTCCGACCACTCGCCCAGCCAGTCGGCGCCCTCGGCGCGCGTGCGCGTGCGGTAGCGCACCTGGTACAGCGACTCGGGGCACGTCCACGACGGCAGCAGCGTCGCTGCGCCCACGGCGCAGGTGGTGCCCAGCGGCGCGCCTGCCGTGGTGCCGCAGTTGCCGCGAGCGGGCGTCGGCAGCCCGGCGTAGAGCGTCCTGTCACCGCCCGTGGCCTGCCACTCGGTGGGTACCAGCACGAAGCGCTGGTTGGCGCCGCCGTTGCTGGCCCAAATCTCGACGTTGGTGTTCAGCTCGGTCTTGCCGCCCGTCACGTCGAGCATGTAGGTGGTGCCGCCGAGCGCGCCGATGCCGACCTTGGGGTATGCCGTGCCGTTCACGTCCTGCGTGCCGTCCTCGACGATGACCCAGCGCTGGTTCGTGCCCGAGTTGCGCGTGTACATGAAGACGTTGGTGCCGTTGGCGGCCCTCGCGCCGTTCACGTCGAGCGACTTGCCCGTCTCGGCGTCGAGGATGGTGGTGATGCCGCCCGTGGTCGAGATGGACCACTTCTGGGCGTTGCCGCCGTTGCGCGACCAGATGGCCACGTTGGCCTTGTTCGCGGTCGAGTTGCCGTGCACGTCGAGCGCCATCCCGGTGTCGAGCGAGCACAGCACCTCGTAGGTGCCGTCTGCGATTGCCACTAAATCGCCCCCAGCCTTGCGAGTTCGGTGAGGTAGCCCCTCGTTGCGTTGCGGATGCCGGCGTCGTCGTTGATGGCGATGCCGTTGAGCGAGACGTTGTAGGTGGTGCCGCCCTTGGTGCCCGTGGCGGCCACGCCGAACGTGGTGCCGGCGTTGCGACCGTCGAGCCCCAGTGCCCCTGCCACAGATGCGCTGGCATCCCGCATGGCGCCCACGGCGCCCTTGGAGCCGTCATCGATGCCGTTGGCGAGGCCCGCCATCATGTACTCGCCCATCTCGGCCATGAGCGTCGAGGGCGAGTGGATGCCGAAGAACGACTTGAGCGCGCCCACGGCGTTGGAGCAGACGCTCTTGATGGTGTTCGTGACCCAGCTGGTCGCGTTGCGGATGCCGTTCACGAGTCCCTGGATGATGTTGCGGCCCGCGCTCGTGAGCCACGACGCCGCGCCCGAGAGCGCGCCCGTGACCTTGCCCTTCAGGCTCGTGAAGGCCGTGCGGACGTTGTTGACGCCGTTCGTCACGGCCTGCCTCATGGCCGCCATGGCGGCCGGGATGGCCGTGCGGATGAAGTTCGCCACGTTCGAGATGGTGTTCTTGACGGCGGTGAATGCGCTGTAGATGAACGACTTGATGGCGCCGAACACCTCCACGACCTTCTTGCGCGCGCCCTCGTTGGTCGCGAGGAACGCGACGATCGCGCCCACGACGGCGGCGATGATGGTGATGGGGCCGCCGAGAGCCGTGGTCACGACGGCGATGAGGCCGGGCACGGACTGAATCATCGCCAGCGCGGGCCCCACGACGGTCGTGAGGAACGTCACCGCGCCCGAGATGGCGCCGATGACGGCCGTGATGCCGCTCACGGCGGCGATGCCCGCGGCGATGCCCGCGATGACGGGCACGGCGGGCGCGATGAACTCGACGAAGTCGCCGAATGCGTCGGCGATGCCCTCGATGGCGGGCTGCGCGTCCGCGAATGCGTCGGCCATGCCGTTGATGAAGTCGGTGATGCGCCCGTCCTCGTTCAGGCTGTCGTAGATGCCCATCATGACGTTGGTGACCGCCGCGTCCAGCTGCCCCATCGCGCCCTCGAAGGTGCTGGCGTTGGTGGCGGCCTCCTTGGCCACGTCGGACATGCCGAGGTTGGTCAGCGCCGCGTTGAACTCGTCGGCGCTGATTTCGCCTGCGGCCATGGCGTCCCTGAAGGTGCCCATGGACTCGTCCCACGCGCCCATCTCGCGCAGCTCGTTCTGGATTGCGCCGGACGCGCCGGGCAGGGCGTTGACTATCTGGTTCCAGTCCTGCGACATCAGCTTGCCAGCGCCGTTCACCTGCGTGATTGCGTTGGCGAAGTAGCCGAACGTCTCGGAGTTGCCGCCAGCCGCCGCGTTCAGGTTGCCAGCGGCCTGCACCAGCTGGTCGTAGTCTGCCACGCCGTTCGCCGCCAGCTTTGCGGTGGTGTTCAGGACCTCGCCGAGGTCGTAGACGGTCTGGTCGGCGTAGTCGCGCATGGACTGCATGACAGCGGTAATCTGGCCGTCGTCGATTCCGGCGAACTGCATGGTGCTGAAGAACTTGGCCAGCGCGTCCGACTGCTCGATGCCGTCGGCGAAGCGCTCCTTGAACTCGTTGGCGGCGCTCATGGCCAGCTCGCCGATGATGTTGCCCAGCGCGACCTTGGCGGCGCTGAACCCGCTGGCGAAGGAGTCCCCGGCGCTCGTGCCGGCGGTGCCCATGGCCCCGCTGGCGGCGCGCGAGACGCCGTCGGCGAGCGCGTGCCCGGCGCTGGTGCCCGCCCCGCCCATGGCGCGCTCGACCTCGGCTGCCACCGACTTGGCGTCGAGCCTGGGGTAGATGGTCAGGTAGGCAGACGCTATCTCTCCCGCCATCACTCACCTCCCTGTGGTGCGTGCCCGCCCAGCACGGAGTCGACCCACGCCCTGTTGGCGATGGCGTTGGTCGCGTGCACGGTGTCCTGCTCGCGCTGCGCGGGCGTCTCTATCGGCTTGGGGTAGTTGCGGCGCTTGGTCGCGTCCTCGGTGCGCTGCCACGCGATGACGCGCAGCGTGTGCTCCATCGATGCCAGCAGGTACTCGGACGTGCCCCACTCCGCGGCCGTGCCACGCCACACGCGCGCCCCTGCGGGCAGCTGCGCGGCGCAGCAGGCGGCATGGACGTGGGTGTAGTCCACGCCCATGCCGTCTAGGTCGAGTCCGTAGTACTGCTGCAAGTCGGCGCGAAGCTCGCACGGCCTCTCGCGGACGAGGCGGGCGAGCAGCGCTAGTTTTTTGCGTCCTCGCCCGCGGCCCTGATGGCGGCCGCCAGCAGCTCGCCCATCTTGGCGAACTTGCCGCCGATGGCCTTGGCGTACTCGCGGTCGCGGCCGCAGAACACGGCGCGGAAGCAGTGGACGAGGGCCTTGGGGTCCTCGTCGGCGGTCAGGACGTCGCAGACGAAGCCGTAGTCCGTGAGGACGTCGGCATCGGCCTCGAACGTCTGGCCCTCGAACTCGAAGGTGATGGTCACTTAGGCCACCTCGATGTAGTCGTACACGCTGACGCCGGTTGCGTCGACGTTGCAGGTGATGGTGATCTCGCGGCCCGAGATCTCGCCCGCGCCGAGCGACATGTCGCCGACCTCGGTGACCTGCCCGGCGGGCACGACCTGACGCCAGCGGCGGCCGTCGCGCAGCACGAGCTCGAGCACGTAGATGCGGTTTGGCACGTCGTGGGTGCCGTGCTTGGCGGTGATGAGGTCGTTCGCCACGGTCACCATGTCCTGACCGTAGATTTCCTTGAGCGCGGCCTCCTTGACCTCGATGAGCTTGGCCGTGATGGTCTCGGTGCGGCTCGAGGTCGAGGTGTAGACGGGGTCGCCGTTCATGTCGGCCATGGTCTCGGTGTCGGTCTCGATGGACTCGGAAACGCCATCCTCGCTGATGAAGCCCAGGTTGACGAAGTCCGTGCCGAGCGCGGTGGTGATGTCGGTGGGCACCGTCGCGGTGGACGGCGCGCTGAAGAAGTAGCCGCCCGAGACGCCCTTGGTGGTGGAGACGTTCGCGACGGTGTTGGTGCCAGTTGACATTGGCCCCTCCAGTCTTGTCTTGTTGTCTTAGATGCCGTAGAGCGCCTGCGCCATGGCCCTCTGGAGACGCGCCAGCAGCCCCCTGTTGACCTTCCCGGTGCGGCGGTCGACGGCGGATGCGCCGACCCAGCCGTGCGCCGAGACGGGGCCGTCGAGGTCGACCCCGTGGCCGACCCTGAGTCCGCTGGCCGCCTCGGCGCGCATGGCCGCGCGGCTGGCCGAGTAGCCGAGCTGCGCGACCACGCCGGGTGACTTCATGACGCTGCGGAACCCGCTGCGGTTGAGCTTGATGCGCGTGGACGCCATGGTCACTCGCCCACGTAGTCGGGCATGGCCACGCCGACCTGCGCCGAGCAGCCCAGCATGGCCAGCTCGTCCTTGCGGATGTAGAGCGTGCCCACGGGGTTGCCCCACGTCCAGGTGTTGGAGTAGGCGCTGATGCTCTGGAGCGTCTGCGGTGACTGCCCGAACTCCTCGGCGGTCGGGCTCGACAGCGCGCGCTCGACCATCTGGCAGACCACGATGCGGGCCGCGTCAGGGTCGGGCTCGAAGCCGTGGCACGCGCTCGTGACCTTCATGCTGGCGCGCTCGATGAGCTTGTCGGCCATGTCCTCGTCGAGGACGGTGCAGGCGAGGTCGCCCACGGCGGCGTACCTGGTAACAGCCATGGGCTACGCCCCCTTCTTGGCCGTCCTCTTGCGCGGCGCCCTCTTGGGAGCCTGCTGCTCGGTGGCGGTCGCCACCAGCCCATAGCCGAGCAGCACGGCGGCCCGGGCGTCGTCGCACTCGAAGCGCGCGCCCATGGGGCGCAGGCACTTGTCCTGCGCGTCCATGAACGGCTGGGTAACGATGACGGTGGCCACTAGGCGCTGATGGTGGCGACGATGATGTGGGACAGGAACTCGGGCACGACCTTGGCGCCGCCGAGCACGACGATCTGCATGGCGGCGTTCTCGTCCTTGGGGGCGTGCTTGACGGCCACGATGC
>CAMPCT010000104.1 GCA_946647055.1 uncultured Atopobium sp.
CGACGGCGCTAACCCCGTCCCCGCCTCGCTGGTCATCAAGCTCGACGACCCCCAGGAGGTCGCGACGGTCGCCAACAAGCTCATCGCCGACCCCGGCTTCCAGGCCATCGCCGATGACGGCGAGGACGCCCAGGCCTCGGTCCTCTACGGCCAGGGCACGGTCGAGCGCCTCTTCAGCGTGACGAGGTACCTCCGCTACGGCCTGCTCGCCATCGTGGGCATGCTGGTCTTCGTCGCGTTCGTGTTCATCAACAACACCATCCGCCTCGCGATTGCCGCGCGTCACCGCGAGATCGCGATCGAGCGCCTGGTGGGTGCCTCCAACAGCTTCATCAGGGGGCCGTTCGTGATGGAGGGCGTGCTCGAGGCCATCATCGGCGCGGGCCTGGCCATCCTCGCCCTGCACTGCATGATCACCATGGGGCTGCCCATCGTCGAGCAGAGCCTCTCGTTCCTGTCGTTCTCCATCTCCCAGGACGTGCTCCTCAAGTGCTACGGCGCACTCCTTGGTGCCGGCGTCCTGATTGGCATCTTTGGCTCCGCCATCGCCATGCGCAGGTACCTCAAGGCATAGGCAGCGTCCATAGACGACTCGGGGCGGGCCGCCTTCGGGCGGCCCGTCTTTTTGCGTGGCGCGAGTGCCGGGATGCACCCCCTTCTTTAGGCACGATGCGTCACAATGGGATGGGGGGGTGAGCGTATGTCTCGCAAGCGAACGCACAAGGGAAGGACAAGGCGTCCGTCGAACCGCTCCGGCCGTCCGCCGCGGACCGAGACGATCGAGGGCGTCGTGCACGTGCATGGGTCGTCCCGTGCCACCGTCGAGACGCAGGAGGGGAGCTTTGACGTCGCCCGCCGCGGCCTGCGCGAGGCGATGAACGGCGACACCGTGAGCGTGTCCGTCATACGCACCGGTCCCGGGACCCCCGTGGCGTATGTCCAGGGCGTGCTCCATCGTGCCGTCGAGACCTTCCTCGGCACGTATGAGGCCGTTCCCCCGCTTGGCGTGGTCCGTCCGCTCGACGCGCGCCTCGGTCATGACTTCTTCATCCCTCCCCAGGACGAGTCAGCGGGGCGGCTTGGCGTGGGCGACGGGGACATAGTGGTCGCCCGCATCGTGGGGTACCCGTCTCGCAGCGAGGCCGGCGTCGTCACGCTCGTCAGGCGCCTGGGGTCCACCGAGGGGCTCGACATGGCCATGGAGTCGCTTGTCGCCTCCTACGACCTGCCGACGTCGTTTCCCGAGCGCGCGCTCGACCAAGCGGAGGGCATGGCTGCCAACGTCGAGGAGACGCTTCGCGTCCAGCCGGGCAGGCGTGACCTGCGGGGTGGGACCTGCGTCACCGTCGACCCCGTCGACGCCCGAGACTTCGATGACGCCGTCCATGCGGAGCGCCTCCCCGAGGGAGGATTCCGACTGGACGTGCACATTGCCGACGTCACGCACTACGTTGGCTGGGACACCCCCATCGACAACGAGGCAAAGCAGCGGACCTGCTCCGTCTACCTCGCCGATCGCGTGGTGCCGATGCTGCCCGAGCGCCTCTGCAACGACGTCTGCTCGCTGCGCCCCGGCGAGGACCGCCTTGCCATGAGCGTGACCGTCGAGCTGGACGAGAGGGGCGAGGTCCGCGGCTTCGAGGCGTTCCCCTCGGCCATCCGCTCCTCGGCACGTCTTGACTACGATCTCGTCGACCGGCTGCTTGACGGCGCGTGTGCGCCGGACGAGCTCCCATCCGAGGACGTCGCCCGCTCCCTGCGGACGCTCGACGAGGTTGCGCGTCTCAGGCTCGCGATTCGCGCCGCTCGCGGGTCGGTCGACTTCGAGTCGACCGAGACGAAGGTCGAGCTCGACTCTGCGGGGCATCCCACAGGCGTCCGCATCAGGCAGAGGACCCGTGCCACCTCGCTCGTGGAGGAGGCCATGCTCGTCGCCAACGAGTGCGTCGCGGACCTGCTGTCCCAGGCCGGG
Organism: uncultured Atopobium sp.; assembly: GCA_946647055.1. Next base: position 1,973 of record CAMPCT010000104.1, read on the forward strand.
CTCGAGAGCGCCTATCGCGTCCATGACCGACCGCCGGCAGAGGGCCTCCTGCGCGCGCTTCCCGTGCTCGTCGAGGCGGGGCTCACGGGAGGCGGCCTGGCGGAGCGCATTGGGTCTGGTGACCCGTACGCGCTCCAGGAGGCCTTGGCGCGTGCCCACGGGACCCCTTTCGAGGCGGCGGCCAACGCATTGCTCCTGCGTGCGCAGGCGCGTGCGGAGTATGCCCCGCACAACCAGGGCCACTATGCGCTTGGTGCCCGTGCCTACTGTCACTTCACCTCGCCCATCAGGCGCTATCCCGACATGCTCGTCCATCGCACCCTCAAGGCGTTGCTGGCACGTTCCCTGGACTTGGGCGACGAGGGGCGCTCCTGCATGGAGGCGCAGCGCAGGGCGGTTCCCCGACTCCCGCAGCTCTGCACGACGTGCTCCGAGCGCGAGCGTACGGCCGACGCCGCGTCGCGTGACTCGCAGCGCATCAAGCTCGCCGAGCTCCTGTCGACCCACGTGGGGGAGGTGCATGCGGGTGTCGTGAGCGGCTGCGAGCGCTACGGGATGTTCGTCCTGCTCGAGGAGTATGGTGCCGAGGGGCTCGTGCGCATGCGCTCCATGGGCGACGAGTGGGTCTCCTTCGACGACGAGCGCCTGCTCTTGGTGGGCCAGTCCACGGGGCGCACCTGGCGCCTGGGACAGCGCGTCGCCTGCCGGATCGTTGCGACCAATTCCGCACGTGGGCAGATCGACTTGGAGCTTGTCGGCGGGCAGACAGGGACCGTACGCCCTGGGGTACACTAGCAGCATCCACGCGGGACTTGTCCGCGTATCACGAAAGAGGTGACATGGAACGACCGAGCATCATCGACGACCTCGTGCGCGCCGAGTCGCTCCTCGTCGAGGGGGAGAACGAGGCCGCGGAGCAGCTCCTCTCCCGCCTTGCGGAGGATGCCGAGGAGTACGTCGACAGGAACTGCCCCACGACCGACGAGGTCCAGTGGTTCAGCTTCCCCACGCTCTTCGAGCGACTCGCCTATCGGCGCGTCGAGAACGACCCGCGCGAGCTGCGCGACTTTGGCGAGCCCCTCGACCGGCTCTATGCGGACCTCGCCCTGGCGAACGTGCGCCTGGGTGACTACGAGCGGGCTTCTGCGGCGTTGCGTCAGGCCGTGCGCTGGAACCCGATGGGCTGCGGGTATCGGCTCGACCTCGCGGGACTCTACCTCACCAACGGCGACGTGAACGAGTACCTCGCGCTCACGTACTCCGTCTTCGAGCGTGCGAGCGAGGCACGGCATCTCGTGCGCGCCTTCCTCAACTTTGCCGGGTGGTTCGCCCAGTCGGGGCAGGCACGCCAGGCTGCCGCCGCGCTGCGCTGCGCCCGCACGTTCGACATCCCCGACACCGCCCTCGAGGACGCCCTCGGCGAGGCGGCCGGGACCGACCATGACCCCGACTCCCTCTCCGACGAGGAGGCCTCGCAGGTCCTCTCGGCCGAGGGGCTTCCCGATGGGGCAAACGCGGAGGTGGCTGTCTGCCTGCTCATGTGCGCCACCGACGCCGCGAACGCTGGCATGCGCGAGCTTGCGACCACGCTCACCATCCGCGCCCGCGACCTCGTGGGGGCACCCGCCGCCGCAGCCCTCATCGAGCTCATCCACGAGGCGGATGCGGCCGAGCCCGAGGCGGGCGAGTAACATGGCGCAGCAGACCAAGGCGCCAAAGCGCAAGCTCATCTCCAAAAACCGTTCCGCCCACCACGAGTATGAGATCGAGGAGACCTTCGAGGCCGGCCTCGTGCTCAAGGGGACCGAGGTGCGAAGCCTCCGCGAGCGTGCGGCCCAGATCACCGACTCGTTCTGCCTCATCAGGGGTGGCGAGTGCTGGCTGCATGGCGTCCACATCCACCCCTACAGCCATGGGACGGTGTGGAACGTCGACCCCGACCGCAAGCGCAAGCTCCTGCTCCATCGCAGGCAGATCGACTACCTCGACGCAAAGCTGCGTCTCAAGGGGCTGGCCCTCGTGCCGCTCGAGCTCTTCTTCGACGAACACAACCGCGTCAAGCTCGTCATTGGGCTCGCGCGCGGCAAGAAGCTCTTCGACAAGCGCGCCGACATGGCCAAGCGCGACGTGCAGCGCGACATCCAGCGCGCCATGAAGGAACGGAACAGGTAGGAGTCACAGGAAGGGGTACCCATGAACAAGCGAGCACTCTATGCGTTCCAAAGCGGCCTGTACGTCGTCTCTGCCACGGACGGTGAAAAGCGTGCTGGTTGCGTCATCAACACGGGCCTGCAGCTCACGGGTGACCCCCTGCAGGTTCAGGTCGTCGTCAACAAGCAGAACTACACCGAGGGGGTCATCGAGCGCGCGGGGCACTTCGCCCTCACCGTCATCTCGAAGGCCGCCGACATGGCGTTCATCGGGCGCTTTGGCTTCCAGACCTCTGCCACCGTCGACAAGTTCGACGGCATCACCGCCGAGCAGACCGTCCTTGGCGACTGGTACACCCCCGAGTGCTCCTGTGCGGTCCTCGCCTGCGAGGTCGTGCAGACGCTCGATGTGGGGACCCACATGCTGTTCGTAGGCAAGGTCGTCGATGCCGAGGTCCTCTCCCAGGACGAGGCCATCACCTATGCGTACTACCATGCGGTCCTCAAGGGCAAGACCCCGCCCAAGGCCTCCTCGTACGTGGCCGAGGACAAGCCCACCGAGCCGGCGGCCGACGCGCCTGTCATGCACCACTTCCGCTGCGTCGTCTGCGGCCACATCGAGGAGACGCCGCTCGAGGAGCTGCCCGAGGACTTCACGTGCCCCATCTGCGGTGTCGGGCGCGACATGTTCGAGAAGATCGACTAGGCGGATCTGTCGCGGAACCGCGACGTAGTATGGGCGGCTGGTCGACCGTTCGTGGGCGATTGGCTACCGTTGGGGCGTCGGGTGATTCGCCGGGGGCGAACGGGGTATCAAGAGAGTACAGAAGGACAAGGCGCCTGCGGGCGCCGCGGAAGACGGTGGTGATTCCAATGGGCGAAGATAGCAAGACGTACACGTTCCGTTGTACCGTCTGCGGGTGGGAAGTCACCGTTGACACCCCCGAACTCCCCGAGGATTTCGTCTGCGAGCTGTGCGGCGTCGGCCCTGATATGTTCGAGCTGGTGGAGGAGTAGCACGGTCCCCAAGTAACACCGTGTACGTCATAACAACTTAATAAGACGGTTGCGGGCCCGGGGAATTCGCCCCGGGCCCTGGTATGTGTGGTTGCGGTGCCGTTGTCGTCCCAAGATCACGTCTCCCGCAGCTCGCCGGACTGAATGCGGGTGACCAACTCCCCCAGGGTCGTTCGCGCCCCGGGCTGGCGGCTCCGGCTCAGGATTCCCATCAGCTCGCCAAGCGACATGCGCCATCTCTGGGGAATCTCGTCACCCTTGCCCAAGACGAGGGCCTTGCCACAGAAGAGGGCGTTCCATGACCTCAAGAGGCTTTCTGTGTCCCGAGCAAGCTCCTCGTCGCCCATCCGCTCGTAGTAGGCCATGCGCAGGGCGAGCGCGTCGAGCGCGTCGAAGTTCCCTCTGCCAAATGGCCTGGCCATCACACCGTCGGGGTTCGTCCGGTACCCGTAGGGGCAGCTCCTGCAAAGCGCAATCGTCTCCTGGGGGTACAGGAGCTCGTGCATGACGGCGGCGTCCTCGCGCGTCATGCCCACGGGGAGGCGCAGCGTCTCGAACAGCTCGCTGCGGTAGACCTTCCCCCAGAGGGCATCGATGATGAACTCCGACGTGTAATAGGTTATCCGGCAGACCTCGCGTCCGCTCATGGTTTCGTCTGCGCCAGCCGTCTCGGCTGGGGGAATGGGACCCTTGAACCTCACCACGCGCGACATGGCTATGCTCGTCCCGTTGGAGCGTGCCAGTTCGATCATGGTGGAGAGGTACGTCGGCCCAATCCAGTCGTCTGCGTCCACAAAGGTGACCCACGAGCCGCGCATGACGTCGATGCCGGCGTTTCTCGCGGCTGCCGCACCCCCGTTTGCCTGGTGGATGACCCGAACGCGCGGGTCCTCGCGTGCGTAGGCGTCGCACATTGTCTGCGACCCGTCATGCGATCCGTCGTCTACCAGGATGAGCTCGAGGTCGCTCAGGTCCTGGGCGAGCACGCTCTCGACGGAGCAGGGAAGGAAGCGACCTTGGTCATAGACGGGGATGATGACGCTGACCAGAGGCGAGTGGCCTCGTGTCTCGTCACCCTGTGCCAGCACGTCCTCGGTCATGGACGCCCTCCTCGCTGCCGTCTTTGGGACCTCATGGTAGCAGCCCGACGCCAAATCGTATAATCGGCATTGTTCGCAAGGCATCGTGCCTGCCGGGAGCATCTTCTGGCAGCGGATGCCCTCGGCCACGGCCCACGCACCAGGGGAGTCCCAACAAGATGGCATGCACCTTCACGATGCGTCTCGCAGGCCTCGTCATCGAGGTGACGACGATTCATGACGAGACGTATCACCTGTGCCGGGAGTACCGCGTCGACGGCGGGGGCCGGCCCGACATCGTGGTGACCACCAACCAGTCGGGCATCGACTTCGAACGCGCCCAGGACAAGCAGGGCTGCTTTGGCGACCCCTACTACGAGACGCTTGCGGTCCATCGTGCCATCGCAGAGCAGCTCCCCCTGTTTGGCGGGCTGCTCATGCATGGGTCTGCCGTGGCGATCGGCCGACGGGCGTGGCTGTTCACCGCACCGAGCGGAACGGGCAAGTCCACCCATACGCGCTGGTGGCGCAGGGAGTTTGCCGACCTTGGCGCCTACATGGTGAACGATGACAAGCCCATCGTCCGCATCGTGCAGGATGACGCGTGGATATATGGGGCGCCGTGGGACGGCAAGGAGCGCCTCTCCACCAACACGTGCGTGCGCCTCGCTGGCATCGGCATGCTGGAGCGAGGGGACGATGACCTGGTCGAGCGTGCGAGTGCCCGGGACTCCCTCGTCACCCTCATGGGGCAGGCATATCGTCCCACCTCGGCGGACGCCGCTCGTGCGACCTTGGAGCTGCTGCACCGGTTGGCGGATGGGGTCCCCCTGTTCCGGGTGAGGGCGACCGACAGCGCACACGCCGCGCACGTTGCCTATGCCGCGATGGGAGGGCTGTGATAGCCTTGTCGTATACGCGACGTGCGGACGGAACGGGAGACAGGGATGAGGCTCAAGGAAGCGTACGTGGTCTATGACGCCCAGGAGGGCGAGAAGCTCGCGGTGGCCACCGGGAA
>CAMPCT010000105.1 GCA_946647055.1 uncultured Atopobium sp.
TTCGTGTCTCCGCGAGCAACTGTTGCCGGGGGAGACACAGTCCCGCCGGGAGCCCGTCAGTTTAATGATTGGTAGGGGCGGCGGGACTCCCGCGCTCGCGTCGCTCGCGCTCCAAGGCCTCGCTGCGCTCGGCCCGCGAGGCGCCACCGGCGCCTCGCGACCTCCCGGTTCGAGTCCCGCCGGGAGCCCGTCAGTTTAATGATTGGTAGGGGCGGCGGGACTCGAACCCGCAAGCCTTTCGGCGAAGAATTTTAAGTTCCCTGCGTCTGCCAATTCCGCCACGCCCCCACGAGCGCATGGGGACAGGGTAGCGCAAATCACTCCCAGGTGGTACCGAGCGTCCCCTCGGCGCAGGCAATCGCCAGACCAAAGAGCAGGTCGGACTCGCTCACGACAAGCTCGTCGAAGCCCGTTGCGTCCATGAGCTCGGCGACGGCGATGATGCCGCCCAGAATGACCTTCGCGCGCTTTGCCTGCAGACCGGGAATGGTCTCTATCCGGTCAAGCGGAAGTGACGCCACGCGCTCCTCCACCGTCCGCACGTCCTCGCGTGAGAGACGCGCCAAATGCACGCGAGATGAGTCATAGGGAACGAGCCCCAGCTTGATGGCCACGATCGAGGTGACCGTGCCGCCACAGGTGACGAGCTTGTCGGGCGACGGGGCATCCCCCAGCGCGGCGCGGCGCTCGGCCAAGGCAGCCTCGAACCGCTCGCGGCACAGCTCGTGTGCTGCCGCGATGCCCTCCGTCGTGGGCGGGTACTGGTTGTGCAGGCAGCGGTCGGTCACCCGGCGGCAGCCGATGTCGACGGACCTCACCCAAGCGACGTCGGCGGCACCGGAGTTCGCGTCACAGACGCCATCGACCAGCTCGGTCGAGCCGCCACCGTTGTCGGCGACGAGCACATGCCCGCCGCCCGCGGCCCTCGCGGCACCAAGGAATGTGAGCCGACCCTCCATGTCCCCGGGGATGACCTGGGCGGTTATGCCCATCTGCGCAAGCCGGTCCACCAACTCGGAGGAGTTGGCGGCATCGCGCGCGGCGCTCGTCATCGTGCAGACGAGCCGCTCGGCACCAAACTCGCGAATACGCCCCAGGTAGCCACTGGCGCAGTCGACGACACGACCAATCGCCGCCTCGTCGAGCAGGCCCGTCTGGTCCACGCCGACGCCCAGCTCGCAGATGGTCGAGGTCTTCTCCAGCGAGACGACCTCGCCATGCTCGACCTCCGCCAGGGCGAGCCGGCAGGTGACGGTCCCGATGTCTATGCAGGCGACTCGAGCCATGGCTACTTGGAGACGAACTCGGGGGCCTCGTACGAGAAGATGAAGTCGAGCACGTCTATGTACCACGGGTTGTCGTCGCTGCGGGACTGGACGGCAGATGCGGACGAGTCGGCCGTGCCGCGGTCGTCCACCTCGAGCCCCTCCACCATGACCGGCTGTTCCCCGGGCAGCACATAGCCGCGCTTGCGCGCCTCGTCCTCGATGCCCTCACGCGACTGGAGCCTGTCGACCTCGGCCCGCAACTCCGCATTGCTGGCATTGAGCTCGGCAAGCTGTGCGGTATAGACCTGCTCGTCCCTCGTTGCCGCATAGAGCGAGCGCACGGGGCCATAGAGGAACACCACCACGATGGCGAGGAAGCCAAGGATGACGATCGCGCGACGGGCGGCAGGAGAGCTGGGGAGGCTGACCTGGGGAAGCTTGACCTCTGGGACGGGCAGCCTCTTGAGAAGCCCCTTGGGCTTGTGCTCCATCACCGCGGGGCGAACGCCGTACTCCTTGCGCCTCTGCTCGGCAGCATCGGGTGACGCCTTTGCGGCGCGCGGCCTGAACTGGATTGTCTCGTGCTGGGAGCTCATGTCGTCTTCGTCTCTGGTGCGTGTGATGTGCCTGTTGGTTGCGTTTGGTGGAGCCTCTTCCCTTTATACCAGAGCGGCGGCGCTCACGTCTTGCGATTGGGCGAATTCACGCAAGAAGGGGCACGGGGGCAGGGTCGACGTCGCTACAGCTCGGTCTCCCCCTCGGGAAGCATGATGTTTGGCAGCTTGAGGTCGCAGGCGCGGACACGTCGTCCCAAATAGCCGTTGAGCCCGTCAAAGAGTTCGTCCAAGCCTATCCGCGCGGCTTGGTCGGGATGGATTCCGGCAAGGATGAGCCGAACGAGCGACTCGTCCTCGTCGACATGGGCCTCGAGGGGGATGGGTGCGTACCCGAGCTTCATCTTGTAGGGGCTGAGTCCCTTCTCCACCTGGTTGAACAGCACGCGATAGGGCGTATGCCCCGCATACAGCTCGTACAGGACGCTGCAGAGCGCGTAGGAGTCGATTGACGGGGACTTCCTCAGGACATCGATGTCATCCATGTCGCTGCTCAGCATCTCGGGCGGGGCATACTCCGGCGTTCCATTGCGATAGAGGCCGACCATCGTGATGGAGGTCAGCCCCATCGCCGTCATCGAGGAACTGCCCATGTCGACGAGATGCGCATCGAAGGTCAGACTCTCGATCTGGCGCTCGAGGGGTATGCCGCTCGTCCGCAACATGATGTTGCGTGGGGAGATGTCGCGATGGGCAAACCCCGGCCGGGCAAGGCGGGCGCGCAGGAGGGTCGCCGCGACCGCAGCCCCAAGGGCGGCCACCACGCGACCGTCGCGCTTGGTCCCCTGCCACGCGGGAAGCAGGGGCGTCGTGCTCATGAGGGTCTTTCCCTCGACCCACTCCATGAGGATGACGGGGCCTCCCGCGTACCGGCCACGCCCGTGCAGTCGGGGGAAGCCGGGGATCCCCGACACCAGCGCGTGCGCCCGATACTCCTCCTCGAAGGCCCTGCTGAGGCCCGAATAGAGGTGCCTGACCTGCTCCTCGTCGTCGATGTCTCGGTTGACGAGGAGGCTCTTGAGGGCGAAGGGCTGGCCGAAGCTGTTGAAGACCTGCAGGATGCGGCCCGACCCTCCCTTGCGCATGGCCGCGGACGACGGTGCCAGCAGCGTCATGAAGCGCCTGCGCGCCTCGGGGATCTGGTTTGCGTCGAGCTTGCCCAGGGCCGTGAAGGCCTCGAGCTCGATGAGTTGCATGGGACCTTCGAGCTGTGCCATGTCCCTACCTCACCTGCAACGCGAGAAACTGGGTCGTTGCGCCAAGGCAGACGATGTCACCCGCCCTGACCTCGACGGGATTGCCTTCGGCACCTCCCCGTCGCACCTGCGGCTCCTCGATGACGACCCTGCGCTTGTCGTCACCAGAGATGAGGTAGCTACCGTTCTTGGACCCCAGACCGCGACAGTACCACCGGCCGTCCCGCGCCCACACGGCCAGGTGCCTGCGAGAGACGTCCTCACCGACGTCGGTGATTCCCCGGCCGTCGGTGACGAGCAGCCCGATGACCGTCTCCTCGCCATCTGCCGGAAGCTCATGGATGGGCAGGCTGATGACGCCATCGACGAGCCGCGCCAGGCCCAAGTGCGGCGCATCCACCGCAGCCTGCGCCGAAGCGGCGCGCGCGTCCTGCCGTCCTGCCTCGAGCGTCCCCAGGTCAATCGCAAGCTGGCGCTGGAGATACTGGTTGGTGACGCCCACGGCTTGGCGCGAGTCGCCCAGACAGCCGGCGGCGACAAAGAGCAGGAGCAGCAGGCTTGCCCGCGTGACCTCCTTCTTCACGCCCACGGACGACAGGCGTCTCATGCAGTTGAGATAGAGCTGTCCGTCACGGCCATGCTGGGAGAGGACGTCCGCCATGCCCTCCCCCGCCTCGCCCGCGTAGTGCGCGACGATTGCGGCAACCGCCTCGTCCCCGCCACCGCGCCGGGAGACCATCATGCTCGTCAGGTGCCGAGCGCTCTCCGAGAAGTCGGCGAAGAGCGCCGGGTTGACCCTGTCGGGCTGCATGTGGACGATCTCGCGGGAGAGAAACGACCGCTCGGTCACGCGGTCGCGTGGGGAACGCCCCTGATAGATGGGCCGTGGTGACAGCAGTATCGCCGCAAGGTCCTGGTTGGACAGACCCACCTGCACATGCAGGTCCTGGTACATGTACGAACTGGGCAGCTCTCGCTCCGCCATGGCCTCTTCCCCCATCGCCTTTGACACGATCTCGGACACGATGGTAGCGCGCGCCGCGCCACGCCACAAACGGGCGGGGGCCGTTTCCGTGAATTGTTGCGCAACAGGCCCTGGGCGTCCTGCCCCATAGTGGTTGCCAGCGACAAGAGTAGTGCGTGAGATGCGCTCACGTCCTCGCACGTCGCGGCCCTCGTAGGCTCTATAGTATGTCGTGTGTCGATTGGTCCGGAAAGGCGCCTCCATGATTTGTCCCATCTGCAGTGCACATAATGACGACGGGCAGCGGTTCTGCATCGCCTGCGGTAGCCCGCTCGTGAGTACCGGATCGCCAGTCACACCGTCCTCCTCGTCGGCAAGCATGCCCGTCTCCCCCCTCAGCAGGCGGCAGGCCGCGCGGGCTGCCGAGCGGCGATCGAGCCTGCCTCAGCTCCTCGCAGTCGGCATCGCGTCGGCAGTGCTGGGCTTTGGGCTGGTCTTCTGCCTGGGCGGGGGCCTGGAGCGCTACGCAAGCCCCAACGACGGCGAGACCGAGACAACCGCTTCCCCGACATCCGAGGAGCCCGCGGAGAGCAGTGCGGCCGAGGACGAGCAGGACGCCGGTGCCACCGAGGAACCCGCAGACCAGGCCGAGCAGACCGAGACGCTCGAGCGCCTGTCTGGCCAGGACTCCGAGCCGCAGGAGGGAACGGCCATCACCGCGCTCACGCCCGAGGAGCAGTACCAGGCGAACCCCTTCACGACGACCCATGCGGAATCCAGCTCCTTCCTGCAGTCCAGCCAGTGGGCTCAGTATTACTACGGCCCCGAGTGCGTCATGGACGGCAACCTGTCGACCGGATGGTGCGAGGGCAGCGACACGGTGGGCGTCGGCGAGTGGGTGAGCATCAACGCGGACGGCGAGCAGTGGGTTCGCGGCGTGCGCATCGTCAACGGACACCCGCGAAGGGAGGACGTCTACTTCCGGAACTGCCGCGTCAAGGGGGCCACCATCCAGCTCTCGGACGGCTTCGAGATGCACGTGACGCTCGACGACCTCTACAACGACTGGCAGACCATCGACTTTGGCGGGTACCACCAGACCAGCTACATCCGCCTGACCATCGACTCGGTGTACGAGGGAAGCGAGTGGACGGACACGCTCGTTTCCGAGATGGTCGCGTACTAGGCGCGTGGCCCGCCGCCGACGCGGCTTTCCCACAACTTCCCCGCGCAGACGGTAGTATCCTTGTCCCGATGGTGTGGGATCTCGATTCTGCGGGACATGAGGTTGCCGATGTATTGTCCGGGATGCGGCTCTGAGGTCGAGGCGGGCGCCCTGCTCTGCCCCTTCTGTGGGACGAGCCTGCCCCTCGAGACCAAGGGCAGCCTCACCCCCATCGAGGACTCCGCTCCCGACTATGCTGGCGCCCCTGCGTTTGCCTCTGCGTGGGAGACGGCGCTTCCCGACGAGCGCTATCTGAATCTTGGCGAGGGGTCGCAGCCGGTCGTCGAGCCCTCGCCGTCCTACGACACGCCCAATGCCACGTTCACCGCATACTGCATGGAGTGTGGCACCGGCCTTCCCGACGGTGCGGAATTCTGCCCCGTGTGCGGTGTCAGGGCCGGAGCGACCGCCGAGACGATCGTCCCCGCCAAGGGCGGCGGCTGGCGGCTCGCCATCGTCTCTGTCGTGGGCCTGATCCTTGGCGGCTTGGCCGCCTGGCTGCTCCTTGGCGCGTGACGCATCGGCTCTCGAGGCTACTTGACCTCGTCCCAGAGGCGGTTGAGCTCCTCGGTCGAGAGCCCGTCGAGGTTGGCTCGCGCCTCCATGGCAGCCCAGCGACGACGGAACTTGTCATTTGACGCGCGCAGCGCGGCCTCGGCATCTATGCCCTCGTGACGCGCGACGTTGACCAGCGCGAAGAGCAGGTCGCCAAACTCCATCTCGGCCGCGGCGGTCCCCCGCTCCTCGGCAAGGAACTCGCGGCGCTCCTCCTCGACCTTGTCCCACACGTCCTCGACGGTGTCCCACTCGAAGCCCGCGCGGGCAGCACGCTTGCTGATCTTCTGGCACTGCATGAGGGCGGGCAGGGAGCGGGGCACCGAGTCGAGCAGGCCCGGCCTTGCCTCCTCCTGTGCACCCTCCGCCTCACGCTCGCCCGCCTTGACGCTCTCCCAGATGTCGAGGACCTCGTCGGGGTTGTCGGCACCGAGCTCGCCAAAGACGTGCGGATGTCGACGGACGAGCTTCTCGTTGAGGCCGCGGCACACGGCGTCGATGTCGTAGGCGCCCTCGTCATCGGCGATCTGCGCATGGAGCAGGATCTGCATCATGACGTCGCCCAGCTCCTCGCAGAGGTGACGGTCGGAACCCTGCTCGATGGCATCGAGGGTCTCGTAGGCCTCCTCGATCATGTTGCGTGCGATCGAGTCGTGCGTCTGGACCTTGTCCCAGGGGCAGCCATCAGGCTGGCGCAGGCGCCAGATGGTGCGGACCAGGCGGTCGAACTCGGGGTGCGTCCCCGGCGCACCCTCACGCGAGAGGGTCTGCTCGTCTGCTTGCGTGGTGGGGCTGGTTCCTGTCATGACAGTCCTCTCGTGGTATGGACAAAGGTGCCTGCTACCTTTGTCCAGTCATTCGTCGTCGCCGCCAAGGTACTCGAGGACGCCAAGGGCCGCCATGAGCAGGTCCTCGTTGCCCTTGCGATAGGGGTAGGTGAGCTTCTTCGTCTTGACGAACGAGAGGGCACCCTTCTCGCGCAGGCGCATCGCCTTGTTCTTGGGCACCTCGATGCCAAGGAACACCAGCCTGCCGCTGGTGAGCGACACGGACGTGACCCCCAGGCGCTGGGCGCGGATGCGGATGCGCGCCCGGTCGAGGAGGTTGCGCCCGGCAGCAGGCAGCGCCCCATAGCGCTCCTCGAGCTCACGCTCGAGCTCGTCGAGGTCGGCCAGCTCGCTCGCCGCAGCGATGCGTCGGTACGCGATGACGCGCTTGTCGACGTCGGGCAGGTACTCCTCGGCAAGGAAGAAGTCCGCCGGCAGGTTGATGGTGACCTCGGGCGGCTCGACGTCGGGCGTCTCGCCACGGGCCTCGGCCACGGCCTGCCCCAGCATGCTCGTGAACAGGTCGAAGCCCACGCTCGAGAGGTTGCCGTGCTGCTCGGCGCCCAT
>CAMPCT010000106.1 GCA_946647055.1 uncultured Atopobium sp.
CGCCCTGCGTGATGTAGGTGTAGCCGCCGGTGGCGTTTATCTCGTCGTTCAGGCGGCCGAGCAGGGCGCCGAGGTACTCCGCCGACGCCCTCCACTGGGAGCCGCTCGCCACCTGCTCCGACACCGACGCCACGGCGGTCGCCAGCTCGGACAGCTCGCCGGCCAGCGTCGACTTCGCGTTGCCGATGGTCAGCTCCACGTCGGTGGGGTCGAGCAGGCTGCTCTCGATGCGTATGACGCGCGCCGTGATGCGCAGGCCGCCCTCGCCGAAGGTCCGGTCTACCACGGCCACCTCGTCGCCGAGCGCCACGCCGTGCGGGTTGAGGCCCGCCTGGACGAACTGCGCCAGCCCGGCCTCGTAGGTGACGATGGGCCGGGTGTACTCGCCGATGTGCTCCAGCGCCCACGCCTTCAGCTCGGCGGGGTCCTCGTAGGTGTCGTTCTTGATGATGGTGACGGGGTACTCCCAGCCGCCGTTGCCATCCGGCACGCGCACATAGGGCACGGCCTCGTCGTCCTGCAGCCACGGGACGCCGCCGTTGACGCTCTCGATTGAGGGCCTGCGCGTGTAGCCGCCCTCGTCTGTCTCGACGGACTTGCCCAGCGGGACGATGCGGCAGGGCCACACCTCGTCGGAGACGATGCGCTTGATGCTGCTCATGTCGGCGCCGTAGTCGAAGCGCCGGGTTGCCGTGGTCTTGCCCTCGTGCTCCAGCAGGTCCACGTGGCGCCCGGTCACGCCGCCCAGCGAGACGTCGATGGTGGCGTGCAGGTTGCCGCCCCAGCGCTCGACGACCGTCTGCAGGCCTTCCCAGCCGCTCCTGCGGTAGAAGGACGCCGCGGCCATGGTGGTCGTGGTGATGGTGCCTATGTCCCAGCGCGTAGTGCCGGCCAGCGCGCACTCCAGCGCCCGGTGCGGGCTCTGGGGCACCGAGGCGTGGCCGGGGACCACGCCGCAGCCGTACTGGTCGTTGACGAAGGTGGCGCTCAGGTCGTACTGCAGCGACCACACGCAGTAGTACTCGTGCATCAGGGCGCCGCCGGTGGCGTGGTACTCCTCTATCCCGAGCACCACGTACTCGTGCCAGTAGCCCATGCCGTCGCGCACCAGCAGCCGGTTGGTCTTCTCCAGCTCCTGCGTGGTCACGATGGTCAGGGAGTGCTCGCCGTTGACCTCCTCGACGCTGCGGGCGTCCGCCACGAGGGCGGGGTCGATCTCGAACAGGTAGGCGTCGGTGCGGTCGTGGACGATGATGCGCGTCATTGCCGCAGGGTGCATGTCACAGCCACCTCTCTCGGTAGGTCAGGGTCGCGGCCCCGGTCCCCGTCATGGTCAGCGTGTGCCGCCCGGGGGCGAGCACCAGCCAGTCGGACGTGGGGACGAGCAGCGTGGTCGCGCCGGCCACGGTCAGGACGCGCCTGCCGCAGTCGGCGACGACGGCGCGGGTGCCGGCCAGCTGGACCGTCAGCTGCGTGCTGTCGTAGGAGTCGAGCAGGCCCCAGACGCCGCCCGAGGGCTTCGCCGCCGGGGCGCTCACGACGGGCGTGGTCGGGTAGGTGCCGCCCACGTCGAAGGTCACGCTGCCGCCGCTGGGGACGGTGACGGTGCGCTCCTCGCCGTACGCCACGGGGTCGGCGCACAGGAACTCGACGTCGAAGCGGTCGGCGTTGAGGAATCGCTCGCCGTTCGAGGACGCGTTGGGGACGGCAAGCCAGTACAGCCCGCCGTCGATGCTCATGGCGAGCGGCTTGGGCTCGTCCACGGCGAGGATCCCGGCGAGGGTGCGCTCGGCGGCCCTGCGGTCCTCGATGGTGCGGCCCCTCACGGTGAGGCGCAGCCGTATGGTGCGTGCGGACAGGGGCGCGCCGGTCACAATCGTCCCGTCGCGACCCGGCACGTCGGTGGTGGCGATGTCGCGCGGGAGCAGCGGGGCCTGCAGGTCGGATACGTAGAACAGGTCGGTCAGGCTCTGGCCGTCGAAGGTCACGATCGTCCTCATGCCAGCATCGCGCTCCTCTCGCGGCGGGTGAGCTGGCCGATGCGGTCCACGATGCGGTCGATGTCGGCCTCCTCGCGGATGACGATGGTGTCGGCCAGCCTCTCGATGGTCAGCGCGGTGCCGGTGCCCATCTTGGACGCGATGTCGCGCGCTATCTCCCCGTAGGTTCTGTCGTTGAGCGGCAGGACCGCCTCCCGGCCCTTCTCGCCCACGCCGATGAGCGTCGCCGAGTCGAAGACGCCACCATTGCCGTACCAGTCGATGCCGAAGCTGGGGATGCTGACGATGCCGCCTACGTCCTGCCATTCCCACGTGATGTGCGGCAGGCTGGGCTTGGGCAGGGACCAGCTGAAGTTGAACAATCCCTTGATGCGGTCGACGATCCCGCTTATCTGGTCGTAGGCCCACTGGATCTTGTCGCGGATGCCGGTCTTGATGCTCTCGAAGATGTTCAGGACGCTGTTCTTGACGGCCTGCACCCTGCTGCCGATGCCGTCCCTGATGGCGTCGAAGACGTTCAGGGCGGTGGTCTTGGCCGCCTGCACCTTCTCGCTGATGCCGCTCTTGATCGCCTCGAACTTCTCTGCAACGGCCGTCTTGATGCCCTCGATGGTCTTGCCCACGTTGGTCTTGAACCGTTCCCACACGAGGGCGTTGGCCTCGAGGTTCTGCTTGATCTGCGCGACCATGTTGTCGAAGTCGCGTTTGAGGTTGGCGAAGAACTCGACTATGGCGTCAATGACGCCCTTCACGTTGCCCTTGAAGACCTCCCACTGCGCGGAGGACTCCTCCATGCGCTGCTTGATGGTCTCGACCATGTTGTGGAAGTCGGCCTTCAAGCCCTCCCACAGGTCGGACAGGCCCTGGCAGAAGCCCTCCCAGATGGCCTTGCCGGTCTCGGTCTCCGTAAAGAACTTGATGAGCGCCGCGGTGACGGCGGCGACTGCCGTGACTATTGCGAAGAATGGGTTTACCGACAGCGCCGTCCAGACGGCGGTTATCGCGGCAGGAAGCCCTGCGAGCCACGTCCCTATCTGGATGCCGACGAGCGCCGATATTGCGCCGACGACCCCCCAGACGGCGACCTTCACGAGGTCGCTGTGGTCTGCCAGCCACGAGAGCCCCTTGTCGATGAGGTCCACCAGCGCTTGGGTGAAGTCCTTTGCCATCTTGATGTCGTTCTCGGTGAAGATGCCGGACAGCGCCTCGCTGGCGGCCTTGCCTATGGTCGCCATGCTCTCGCCGATGCCGCTGTCCTCGATGAGGTCGACCACGTACCCGATGGCGTTGCCGATGTTGGTCATGGCGCCGGATATGGTGTCGGCCACGCCGTTGATGGGTCCGGATATGTTGTCCACGCCGATGGCGTTGATGATGTTCGCCCAGCCGGTGCCGACGCGCCAGCCGAGGTTCTCGATGGCCGTGCCGATGCCGTCGGAGTTGGCGCGGGCCTGCTCCTCGAAGCTGGCCATGTCGCGCCCGGCGACCTGCAGGCCGTTCTGGTCGAGGTCGACCATCGTGCGCAGGAAGTCGTTCCACGTGACGGTGCCGTTCTCCAGCGCCGCGTGCAGCTCCTCGGCGCTGGCGCCAGTGCCCAGCATGGCCTCCGCCGCCGCGTTGAGCTGCGGGGTCATGACGGCCGTGAGCGAGCCCCACTGGGCCACGGTCGCGCTGCCCTTGCCGAGCACGCGGTTCAGGACACCCTGCGCCTGCTGGACCTCCGCCGCACTGGCGCCCTGGGCGA
Organism: uncultured Atopobium sp.; assembly: GCA_946647055.1. The sequence continues at coordinate 3,745 of CAMPCT010000106.1, forward strand.
TCATGGCGTCAGTGAAGGCGAGCGACGCGTCGGTGGCGAGGCCGAGGTCGCCCGTCGAGTCGGAGATGGCCTGCGTCAGGCGGACCACGTCCTGCGTCGAGGCGGGCAGGCCGCGCAGGCGCTCCATGATCTTCTGGATGCTCGCCGCGGCGTCGTCCGCGCTGAAGCCCATGGCCTCCATGACGCGCGGGAAGTTGCGCAGCGTGTCGGCGCGGTCGATGCCGGTGGACAGACCGCTCATGATGGTGTCGCCGACGCGCGAGGCCACGTTGCCGAGCATGGTGCCGAGGGCGCTGCCCTTGACGATGTCGCCGAAGGACTTGACGTAGGACTCGCCGTCGGTGGCGCCGGCGTTGCTCATGGCCTTGTTCACCGAGCCGGTGAACTTGGACATGTCGGGCATGATGGTGATGTAGTAGGTGCCGACCTCAGCCATCGGCCCACCCCCTTTACAGCTGTATTCCGAAGGCGCCGGCCACCTCCAGCGACGCCGTGCGCTGCTCCTCCTGTGCCGCCTCCAGCGCATCCTCCTCGCCGTCGAGCAGGATCGGCTGCGGCTCGTTGGCCCCGCTCTCGGCGCCCTTGGTGTGCGCCCAGTGCCAGAGCCGCTGGTTCAGCTCCATGCGCCGCAGCATGTGCAGCTCGGGGCTGTTGGCCGCCGCCGGGGACATGGCCTTGACGAGCCTGCTGTCGCGCGGAAGCTGCGAGGCGAGCGCCGCCATGTGGGCCACCCAGCCGGCGCTGGCATGGTCCCAGTCGGCGCGCCACAGGTCGATGTGGTAGGTCTGCTGGAAGTCGGCGAGCAGCTCGTCCCCGTGGCGCTCCACCGCGACGGCGAGGATGGCTAGTTTTTTGCTTCGGCCATGTCGGTCATGCACGCCGCAACCAGCTCCTGCATGGCGTTGGCGGACGTGTCGAGGCCGTCGTGGTCCTCGTTGCCGCACAGCAGGTCGGCGTACTCCTCGTCGCGCCCGCACAGGAGCTGCTCGATGGCGCGCACCCCGCGCGACTGGTCGCCGCTGGCGACGGCCTTCTGCCACTTCCAGCTGAGCGTGCAGCGCTCGTCGTAGGTGACCTCGACGCCCTTGAACTCGATGGTTCTCATGTGCCCTCCCTAAAAGGAGCGCCCCGGCGTGGTGCCGGGGCGCGTGTCCGTCTCTGCGATGTCGTCCGCCTAGCCGGCCTACGTGGTCTCGTTGGACTCGATCCAGTCGAAGCAGCCCACGCCGTTGTCGTCGGTGAGGTAGGTGATGGTCGCCTGGCGCTGGGCCGCGGTCGTGGCGTTGAGCGTCAGGTCGGCCACCTCCGTGACCTTGCCCGCCGGGATGTACTTGACCCACTTGCGGCCGTTCTTCAGCAGCAGCAGGAACACGTACATGCGCTCCTCGCTGGCCTCGGACCAGTTGTGCTGGACCTCGATCACGCCGCCAGCGTCGGTGACGTTGGCGTGGCCGTACAGGGTGGCCAGCGCGTTCTTGGCGACCTCCATGAGGCCGACCTGGACCGTCTCGGTGTGGGTGCCGCTCGCGGTGTCCACGGTGTCGAGGTTGATGTCGCGCAGGTCGGTGGAGCCGTCGGAGCTGACGGACTCGGTGATGCCGTCCTCCACGATGTAGCCCTGGTTCTCCCACGCGTTGGTGGGGGACCAGGTATCGAAGGTTGCCTTGGTGGGCACGTCGGTGGTGCCGATGGGGGCGGACAGGAAGTAGCCGCCCTTCACGCCGCGCGTCGTGGAGACGTTGGCCTTGTTGTTAGCAGCCATGCGCTGCCTCCTTTATTCGTCTGTGTTGAGATAGAGGGCCATGGCCACGAAGTAACGGGCCTGCCCGGTTGCGAGCCACTCGTCGGTGGCCATGGTTTCCGGCTGCGCCGCGCTGAGGTAGGGGTGGTCGAGGGCCGCGTCCCGAAGCGCGTCGGACGCGGTGACGCCCATCTCGAAGGCGTCCTGGTCGCTGCGCCCCCAGCAGATGATCACGACGCGAGCCCGCGTCAGAAGGCCGTGCGCGTCCTGCTCCATGCCGTCCAGGGAGACCGTCACCTGCCGGCTCGGGCGGTTGCGCTCCGCCGGCACCTCGGTCGAGACCTTGATGCCGGGGAAGGCCTCCCGGAGGATCTCCACCGCGACTGAAATCGGGTTCACGCGTGCCTCCTAGAATCGGATTCGGTCCTTGTTGCGGCGGATGTTCGAGAAGTCCTTGCGCCTGTGGCGCCTTCCGCCGTAGGCCGGCGTCACGGGGATGCCCCCGGCGGCGCCGAGCGCTATCGACAGCGCGTGGTAGTGCCGCTCGCGGTAGAAGTCGGCCTTGGTCACGGTCGAGATGCGGGTGTGGATGCGGTTCATGCCCAGCCGGGAGTCGACCGCATAGGCGATGCCGCTCTGGCGCTCCGCGCTTGCGGCGATGGCGCCAGCCTTGACCTCGCAGGCGTCCATGACGTCGTTGCTGCTGTTCATGACCACGCGGTAGCCGTGCCAGCTGGGCTTGAAGTAGCCGTTCCTAGCCAAGGTGCTCCACCCCCTCGACGCGCCAGCTATAGTCGCCGGGCGTGTTGTCCCGCGGGTAGCTGGTCGGGGCGCCCACGACCTCGAAGACCTTCGACGCGAGCGTGGCGTCGTCCGCAGGACTGCAGGCGATGAGCGCCTGCCGCAGGTCGGCGTCGAGCGTCTTGGGCAGGAAGAACGTCAGGCGCAGGAGGGCGCCGTAGGGGCGCCCCTCCTCGATGTCGTCGGACGTGTCGGGCCTGCTGTCGCCGGGGGCGTAGACGCAGGTCGTCTCGATGTCGGGGTCCAGCAGGTAGGTCGGGCGTGAGTTGCCGAACTCGTCCTCCTCGTCCCAGACGGGGAGCCAGATCCTGCAGGGGACCGCCCGGAAGGGCATCCTGCGGCTAAGCATCGCCGCCCCCCACCTGCGCCCGCATGGAGCCGATGTAGGAGCCGGTGATGCCCAGCAGCGCCTTCTCCCCGGCGGTGAGGTACAGGTCGCCGCTCGGGTTCGAGAAGGTCGCGGACTGGGCGAAGGGCCCCATGGTGTAGTCGGCCCGCGAGACGCCGTAGACCTCGGACATGGATGCCTGCAGGGAGCGGTTCACCATCGCGCAGCTGACCATCTCCAGCCGGGCGAGCTGCTGCTCGTCCTCGGGGTCGACGGTCACCATCGCGTCGAGGTAGGTCGCCGCGTCCTCCAGCAGGGCCTCCGCTCGGGAGGCCATGTCGTCGGGCAGCTCGCCGTAGCGCGCCTCCAGGTCATCCAGGGTCGCGTATGCCATGGGGCACCTCCTCTATTCGGTTGTTTTGGGCTTCTTCGGCGCGGCCTTCTTGGCCGGCGCCTTGCGGGGCTTCGCCTCGGGCTTGAAGCCGCGGGCCTTCAGCAGCTCCGCGGCCTCCCCCTCGGCATCCACGGGCAGCCCCGTGACCGGGTTGACGAGCCTCATGGCTTAGGAGGTGGCGTCGGTCAGGCGCACGA
>CAMPCT010000107.1 GCA_946647055.1 uncultured Atopobium sp.
CGAGAACGCGTCGACCGAGGGGCGCGTTCTTCTCGTCGGGCAAGCCCCTTCTCTGCACTTGCGCTAGGATGTGGCGCTAGGGGGTGAGCGCATGACGAGCGAGGCGACGCGCCACGTGATGCAGGCGAACAAGTCGAAGAACACCAAGCCGGAGCTGCTCGTGAGGGCCGCCCTGCGCGAAGCCGGCTACACCGGATATCGCCTGCATTGGAAGAAGGCGCCTGGCCATCCAGACATCTGCTTTCCCGGGCGCAAGGTCGCGATCTTCGTCAACGGATGCTTCTGGCACCGTTGCCCCCGCTGCGCCTTGCCCGCCCCAAAGAGCAACGTGGAGTTCTGGGAGGGGAAGTTCTCTCGAAACCGCATGCGAGACGCACGTGACCAGGAGCTGCTTCTCGAGGACGGCTGGACGGTGCTCGTGGTGTGGGAGTGCCAGCTCAAGGGTCGTCGCCTCGAGCCCACCATGCACGACCTCATCCTCGAGCTCGAGCGTGTCAACGAGGAACGGGGCAGGGGAGTGCGCGTGTCGCGTGTCGTCGAGGTTCGTCCCCGTGGATGGAGGCTGCGTGTCCGCCAAGGGAGGCTGCGCAGGTCCTAGGACGCGAACTCGGGTAGAATGAGGGACCATGGGAACTGCCCCAAGCGCTCTTGTCCGGGAGGTGCGACTTGGCAACCTATGCGTTCAGTGACGTCCATGGCCACAGGGCCACGCTCGACCGTCTTCTCTCGCGCATCTCCCCCGCAGACGACGACAGGCTCTTCATGCTTGGCGACATGATCGACCGCGGACCCGACGCGGTGGGCGTCCTCTCGATTGTCCGGTCCTTCAGGAACTGCACCACCCTCATGGGCAACCACGAGAAGCTCATGCTCATCGCCCTCGACAACCCGGACGACCAACGCCACATGTTCGACTGGACCATCAACGGCGGGGGGATGACCATCGACTCCCTTGCCACGCTTGAGCAGGACGCCTACGAGTGGTTCGTTGACTGGATTCGCAAGCTTCCCACCTATGCCACCTGCGAGGCTGCCGGGAGGCGTTACCTCTTTGCGCACGCGGGCATACGGCCAGGTGTCGCACCCGTGCCCCAGGAGTGGGATGATGACTCGTCGCTCGCGTTCCTTGCGGCACAGGAACCCGACGACCTGCTCTGGATTCGTGACGGCTTCTGGGACCGACCCACAGGTCTCGTGGATGAGACGGGCGGCGGACCCATCGTGGTGGCGGGACATACGCCAACGCACTACGTCGAGCGCCTCTATGGCGCGCCTCCTGCGCTTGACGAGAACGGCCTCTGTCGCATGCTCTTCTGTGGCGCCGGTGACGAGACGGGTTGGATTCCCGACAAGATCGCCATCGACTGTGCCGCGGCGGCTGGTGCCGGTGTTGGCCAGGTGGGCATGATCTGCCTCGACACCCTCGAGGTCACCTACGAGGCGGTTCTCGATGGCGAGTAGCGTGGACTCGCTGGTCGTCATAGCCTCGGACTCCTTCAAGGGGACGCTCTCGTCACGCGAGGTCGCCGACGTCATTCGCGAGGAGCTAGAAAGGTGTCTTCCGGGGAGTCGCATCTGTCCGGTCCTCATCGCTGATGGCGGCGAGGGCACCCTCGAGGCCATCGAGCACGCTCGGAAAGGACGAAGGCTGCACCAGCAGGTATGTGGCCCGCTGGGTGACGACGTCCTCGCCTCCCTGCTCATGCTCGAAGACCACGTTGCCGTGGTGGAGATGGCGGAGGCGTCGGGGCTGACCCTCGTCCCCGCTGATCGCAGAGACCCCCGTCAGACCACGAGCCGGGGAACGGGGGAGCTCATCCGCATCGCCCTCGACCATGGTGCACGACGCATCCTGGTGGGCTTGGGTGGGAGTGCCACCAACGACGCGGGGATGGGGGCGATGCGCGCCCTGGGCGTTCGCTTCCTCGACGAGGGAGGGGAGGAGCTTCCCGGTAGGGGCTCCAGTCTGGGACTCGTCCGCACGATCGACGCGAGCGGCATCGATCCGCGCCTGGCGGGTACCGAGGTCATCGCCCTTGCCGACGTTGACGCGCCGCTCGTTGGTCCTCGCGGGGCGACGCGCGTGTTCGCGCCGCAGAAGGGGGCGGATGCCGCTTGCGTCGAGGAGCTCGAGCGGGGCATGTGCTCGTACGCCCGCGTGCTTGACGCCTGGGCGCAGGGTCACGGGGCTCCAGCGCCATCGGTGCGGCCCGGTGCCGGGGCGGCGGGTGGGATAGGCTCTGCGCTCATGGCATTCCTTGGTGCCGGTATGCGAGGCGGCATAGGGTTTGTCCTCGATGCGGCTGGCATCAACGAGCTGCTCTCCCGTGCCAGCCTCTGCATAACGGGAGAGGGCAGGCTTGATTCGCAGACCTTGGGTGGCAAGGCCGTGGCGGGGGTCGCGGCGCGTTGTGCCGTTGCCAACGTGCCCTGTGTCGCCATTGCCGGGATGGTCGAGCCGGGATTCGACGTTACGGCGGCAGGCCTGTCCGCGGCCATTGGCTGTCTGGCTCCCGAGGAGGTCGCCAAGATGGGGCATGACGAGCTCGCCCGCGGTGCGAGGGGGCGGCTCCGCAAGGCCGTGCGTGACAATGCCGAGCTGCTCGTCGGCCTGTGGGATGGGGGCATGCATGAGCGCTAGGACGGGCAGGGTCCACTCGTTCGACCCCGTGTGCGATGCGGGATGCCGCGTGCTCGTGCTGGGGACCGTCCCCAGTCCCAAGTCGCGTGAGGTCACCCTCAACTATGGCAACCCGCGTAACCGCTTCTGGCCGGTCGTGGCCCACCTTCTTGGCGAGGACCTCCCAGAGACGCCCGATGGCAAGCGCGCGATGGCCCTGCGTCATCACATCGCCCTCTGGGATGTGCTCGAGAGCTGCGTCATCACAGGCGCGTCCGACGCCACCATCTCGGACCCGCGTCCCAACGACATCGCCTCCCTGCTCGAGAGCGCTCCCATCAGTCGCATCTTCACGACCGGAACGACTGCGACGCGCCTGTATCGCAAGCTTGTCGAACCGAGCTTGGGCGTGCCCTGCACGGGCCTGCCCTCGACCTCCCCAGCCAATGCCTCATGGTCGTTCGATCGGCTTGTCGAGGCATACCGACCGCTGGTAGAGGCCTTGGATGTGGTACAAATATAAGGTTATGCAACGGGGCTTCCCAGGGGAGGAGGGTCATGACGTTCGAGGAGATGGTCTTTGATGCGGCGGCCCGCGCCTCTCTCGCGCAGTGCCCGGCGAACACGCTGCTCCATGGCAACCTGCGGACGACGCTCGAGCCGCAGGGATGGCATCGCCCTTGGCGTCTCGCCGAGTCCCAGGTTCGCTCGCTCGCGAGCGTCAACGCGTGGCATCCGGGCCTCTTCCGTCAGATGGCGGGCGCCTCTGCCGGCATCTGCGTCGAGTTCCTGACCGACGCCCGCGCGATCGCCCTCGAGGTCCGCCTTGACCCCGAGCCCCGCGGAACCGCCGCGGTACTTGACGGCCTTGCGCCAGAAGAAGCCCAGCGCCCCGCCTATGACGGCATCTCCTGCGACTATGACGACAGGCACCTTGGCCCCGTCCTTCCCGTCGCCGTTCCGGGCTCGTCCCAGCGCGATCGCATCGAGGTCGCCGTCTTCTCGTTCGACGACCCCAACAGCTCCGAGGACGCCCCATCCCTGGCACTTCCCGGGCTCGACGCCCCCCACCACGTGCGCATCTGGCTTCCCTGCCTGCGTGGCTGCGTCGTGCGGAACGTCTACGTCGACGGCTCGATCATCGAGCCGGTCTCCTCGCGTGGCACGATCGTGGTGCTGGGAGACTCCATAGCCCAGGGCTTCGTGGCGGGGGATCCCGCCCTTACCTGGCCGGTGCTGCTGGGCAAGGAGCTCGACCTCGACGTCCTCAACCAGGGCATTGGCGGGCAGGTGTTCCAGCCGGGAACGCTCGTAGGCCTCTCGCGCCAGCGCAGGCCCGAGCACATCGTGGTCGAGCTGGGCCTCAACTACCGCTTCGAGACCTGTCGCGCCGCCTTTGTCGTGCGTGACATCCGGGCATACCTGGGCGAGGTCGCACGCCTGTGGCCCGGCGTCCCCACGTGGGTGCTCACGCCCACGGGCTTCCGCGAGAAGGTGCAGCCCACGCACGAGCGCAGCTGCTTCGACCTCGTCCCACAGATGATCACCAGCTCCGCGGAGCGCTATGGACAGATGCGCGTCTTGGGAGGCCCCGGCCTCCTCCCGGGCAAGAAGTCCCTGCTCGCCGACTCTGACCACCCAAACGCCGCGGGCCATGCGCACCTTGCCGAGCATCTCGCCGCCACGATCCATCGACGTGGCGACGCCCTCCTGCGCAAGCTCAACCCCTCCGAGCGCACCTTTGCGCGTGACGAGGAGACCGGGCGCTTCGTGACGAGCCCCGCCAAGGGCGAGGGGCTCGACCTGCCCGAGCCGGAGGAGGCGACCGAGCGGGTCGTGACCTTGGGGGACGAGCCGCATACGTTGGTCGTCGAGTTTGTGGAGCCCGAGCCCGAGACGGTCGAGGCGCCTGCCGTCATCGTCGAGCACGAGGGGATTCCCGATGACGGCCTCAATCCCGACGCCCGTCGCGAGGCGGCTATCGAGCGCCTGGAGCATGAGCCCGACCGCGCCTTCCAGATTCTCGAGTGCCTGCGTCGCGGGGTGGGCGAGGTGCTCCACACCAGCGACGGTGCCACCCTCATGCGTATTCCGCGTGACGGGAACCAGTTCCTCTACGCACCCGACCACGAGCTTGCCAGGCGGATCCTTGCCGGTATGGACGTTCCGCGCTTCATGACGCTGTGCGAGCCCGGCCTCGAGGACATGGCGACCGAGCTCCAGGGACTTGACGTCTTCGAGCACTTCCACCTGTTCCTTCCCGTCTCGGGCCTCCTGCCTCCCGACGAGGTCCCCACCTCGTCCGAGCAGCTCCTGCCTTGGCCCGTCGACGCCGACAAGGCCGAGCATATCCTCACGCTCGACGAGTCCTATGCCGAGCTCCTTGCCGCGACCTATGGCGACCCCCCGCACTTCACGGTGGACGACTTCCGCTGGCGTCTTGCCGAGGGCTCGCTCCTGGGTGGCTTCACGGACGACTTCGAGCTCGTGGGCTACGTGGGCGAGCAGGTCGAGACCTGCGTGGGCATCCTCGAGGTCTTCCCCGGCTATCGCCGCCAGGGTTGGGCGAGCGCCTTGCAGGCCACCAAGATGAACGAGCACCTGGCAAAGGGGCATATCCCCTGGGCGCAGGTCATGGAGGGCAACGAGGTCTCGATGGCGCTTCAGGAGTCGTTTGGCCTGCGGGCCACTCCCGCCAACGAGCAATGCTTCTGCTGGCGGGGAAAGGCCGACTAGTCCATAGCCTGGCGGCCACGCCCTCGCTATCACGCGGGGATGTCCTCGTCCAGGTAGCTCGGCGACCAATCGCCATAGCCATAGCCATCGTAGGGCTGCTCCCAGTGCGAGCGATACCCAGAGCCATTCGCCAGGTTCCTGTGACGCCTGTCGATGCGCATCGCGAGGTCGTTCGCCGGTATGCCCTGGTCTATGTCCTGAGGTGACGGTTCGAGAAGCACGCGCTCGCTCACCAACGTGGGGAGCTTGCCTCCCTCGATGAACTCGCGTTCCGACCACCCGTTGAATTCCCAGCGGGGAAGGTCCCTGAAGAGGTCTATCACGAGCGCGGTGAGCCTTGGCGCCGTGTTGGTTCCCTCTGCCAGGTACCAGCCCGTGCGCGTGAGCCACCAGATCACGTTCGCAAGGCTCGTCCCGCGCATCATGATGGACTCGATGAGGATGTCGACCATCTGGTCGGCCAGCTCGTAGTCATCTTCCTCGTTGGGAACATGACAGTCGAAATAGGACGTGAGCCTCTGGACGCAGGGAAGACGATAGATGTCTGCCGCCTGGTCCAGATGCAGCTCGCCCTTCTCGAGGGGGCGGGCCCGCACCTCCTCGTGGCGCTCGATGAGCGTCATCAGCATGGTGCTCGGCCTGAAGTTGTCTGTGGGGTGCATCCTCTTGCCGCCGTCGGTGAGGTATTCTGCGTCCCCTCCCCAGGAGCCTTCCAGCCGTGGATGGAAGAGGTAGGTCTTCCCGTCCTGTTCGAGCAGGCGGGCGACGGTGTCATCCGCTTTCTCCAGCTTGCGGACGCATTGGAGGAAATCGTCCTCGCTGAGCGTCGCGTCGATGTTGAGCCGCAGGTAGTATCCATAGACCTCGCTTGCGGGGCTCACCCCGCACAGCGTGACGTACTCCGTGACGAGCCTCTTGATGGCCTCCGTCTCCTTCAGGTGGGCCACGAGTGGGGTGAGGTCGACGTCCGAGTAGGCATCGAGCAGCTCCTTTGGGACGAACGACTTCGAGTCGGCCTGACGGGTGAACAGGAAGGGCATGAGCTGCGACGTGCGTGTCGTGGTAGGCATCTTCACCTCCTCGCCGGCAAGGCAGCGCTTGACCATGACGAGGGTTGCAACGTCCACGTCCTCGAGCTGCTTGAGGAACTGCCCCGCGGGGAGGGGGAGCATGCCCATGATTAGGTCGACCATCTCGGCCTTGCGCGTGGGGAGGGGTTTCTGGGCTCCCGCGGTCGAGGCGATGCGCCTGAGGTCGTCGACCACACATCCCTGGAGGACGTGCCGAAGGTCGTCCCCGGGACGCGACTTCGTGTATGACCTGTCGTAATGGCTTTCCGTCCGAGACGCTGGCACGTGGGAAAGGAGCCTCTTGGGTCGCCTTCCATAGCCGTAGTACCGTCCAAGACGCGCCTCCTGTCTGTCCGCCCTCTCGTCAGGGCTCAGGCCTGCGAGCGTCCCGACATGGAAGCCCTTGGGGACGCTGTCGTTCTCGATCGAATAGCTCATATCGCTCTCCTTCCGGCTCGGGTTGGGGGGAGCGTAGGGGAGGGCACCTTACAAAAATGAGTGTCCGTGCAGACCATCTGCCTGCAAGGTACTAACAAGGAATCTGACCATGTCCTGACACCGCAGGTGGGAGCCGTTGTTTTGATGGCGCCGGCATTTGGGCGAAAGGATGGGGCCCCATGATCTCGTTTGGGAAAACCACGGGGTCGTCACAAGTGGCAGCAAAGGGCCCCGCAGTCCTGGTTGAACTGCGGGGCCGTTGTTTCGGAGGGGCCCCCTCAGGTATCTGGTTTCTCGTCCCTGCGCTCGCTTGCGTC
>CAMPCT010000108.1 GCA_946647055.1 uncultured Atopobium sp.
TCGACGCCCAGACCATCATCTACGGTCACCACCTCAAGAACGGCGCCATGTTCAAGCAGATCGCCGACATGGAGAACCAGGGCTTCTTCGACAGCATCCACACCATCTGGTACGTCACGAGGGATGCCACCTACAAGCTCCAGCCGCTCTTCCTGTACTACACCAACCCCGACGACACCAACGTCCGCGTGTTCAGCTTCGAGTCCGACGAGGCGTTCCGCGCCTACCTGCTGGACATCCTGCACAACAAGGGCGTCACCATGAACCCCGACGCCGAGACCATCATTGGCAGCACGACACGCGTGCTCACGCTGTCCACCTGCAACTACATCGAGGGACAGGGCCGCTCCATCCTCGTCTGCGTCGAGCAGTCGACGGTCGAGGCGGCACTTGGCACGACGGAGACAACAAACTAGCATGCGGCGACCGCGCCATCCGACCTGCGGGGGCCGGACACCAGAAGGAGGAGACATGAGCGAGGCACCAAGGCACGTCACCTACGAGGATGCCGGAGTCGACACCGCCGAGGGAGCGCGTGCCGTCGATGCCATCAAGGCAGCCGTGGCAGCGACCAACCGTCCCGAGGTCATCGGCGGGCTGGGCGGCTTTGGCTCGTGCTTCTCGGCCGCGGCGATCAAGGACATGGAGGACCCGGTGCTGGTGAGCGGCACGGATGGCGTGGGAACCAAGCTCGCCATCGCCCAGCTGCTCGACGAGAACGGCACCGTGGGCGAGGACCTGGTGGCCATGTGCGTCGACGACGTGGTGGTCGTGGGAGCCGAGCCCCTCTTCTTCCTCGACTACGTCGCCATCGGCAAGCTCAAGGCCGAGACGGTCGCGCCCATCGTCGAGGGCATCGCCCGCGGCTGCCAGCTCTCGGGCTGCGCGCTGGTGGGCGGCGAGATGGCCGAGCACCCCGGCGTCATGGCGCCCGACGACTACGACCTCGCCGGCTTTGTGGTGGGCGTCGTCGACCGCCCCAAGATGATCGGACCCGAGCTGGTGCGCGAGGGTGACGTCATCCTGGGCGTCCCGTCAAGCGGCATCCACTCCAACGGCTACTCGCTCGTGCGCAAGGTCGCCATCGAGGGCAAGACGGTCGAGGAGCTGCGTGAGCCTCGCGAGGACCTGGGAGGGGAGAGCCTGGCCCAGGCCGTGCTGCGTCCCACCACCATCTACGCGGGCAAGCTCATCCGCGTGCTGCGCGGCGGTGCCCCCATCCACGCGATGGCGCACATCACCGGCGGCGGCATCACCGAGAACCTCGACCGCGCCATGCCGTCGAACCTCGACGCCCTGGTCGACCGCGGCGAGGACGGCGTGCCCGCCTGGGACGTCCCGCCCATCATCACCTATATGGTGCGCGAGGCGGGGCTCACGCCCGACGAGGCCTACCGCACCTTCAACATGGGCGTGGGCATGGCCATCATCTGCGACCCCAACGACGTCGACGACGTCTGCGAGGCGCTCGAGGCCGAGGGTCTGGCCCCGTTCCAGATGGGCGAGGTCATTCCCGGCACCGGCAAGGTCCAATATCGGTAATCAGCGGACGAGACAGTTGGGGACGGTTCTCAACTGTCTCATTCTGTTTTGGAAATGAGACAGTTGAGAACCGTCCCCAACTGTCTCGTCCAAGGAGGAAGACATGACCATCAAGCTGGGCGTTCTCATCAGTGGAAGCGGCACCAACCTCCAGGCGCTCATCGACCGCATCGCCGACGGCTCGCTCGACGCCACCATCGAGCTGGTCATCTCGTCGCGCGCCGATGCCTACGGCCTCATGCGCGCCGAGGCCGCCGGCATCCAGACGCTCACCATCGAGAAGAACCTCTACGACGAGGACTTCACCGCCGACCGCGTCATTGCCGCCGAGCTGCGCTACCGCGGCGTCGACTATGTGGTCATGGCCGGCTACATGCGCATGATCCACGCGCCTATCCTCGACGCCTTCCCCAACCGCGTCGTCAACCTGCACCCGGCCCTGCTCCCCAGCTTCAAGGGTGCCCACGGCATCCAGGACGCCTATGACTACGGCGTCAAGGTCACGGGCATCACGGTCCACTTCGCCGATGACAAGTACGACTGCGGCCCCATCATCGCCCAGCGTGCCATCGCCATCGAGGAGGGCTGGTCGGTCGACGAGCTCGAGGAGCACATCCACGAGATGGAGCACGAGCTTCTGCCCGAGGTCATCCAGCTGCTGGCCGAGGACCGCGTCCACGTGCGCGAGAACGGCACGGTCGCGATCAGCTAGCCTATAGGGCGCGGCACGTCCGTCAATCGAGCAGGGACCGCGTGCGCGGGTCGGGGCGTACGGCCATGCTGGCGCCTGCCGCATGGAGCAACGCCATGTCCGTGTCCTTCTCGGGAACGAACGTGTTCCGCGTTGACGCGATGCCAAACATGAACGGCCCATCGTCGCCCTCGGCGTACACCTCGGCACGCTGGGGCACGGATCCCGTGACATGAATCCGCTCGACGGCAACGTCTCCCGCCAGATACCTCCGCAGCTCGCGGTCGCATCCGTAGGCGTCGTCATACCACCACTTGAGGTGCAGGCACGACCACGGCATGACCACGGCGCACAGGGCCACGTACGCGAGACAGGAAATCACCGGCGACTGCTCGACCAACGTGTCGACCAGCCCCGCGAAGTAGACGATGGCTGCCACGACCGCCATCGTCATGACCGGGATGACGAGCAGGAACACGGTCGGGTGCATGCCCGTGTGACACGGCTTGAACATGACCAGTTCGGGGTGGGCCATCAGGACCCGCCGCTCCTCCTCGGTCAGCGGCCGCGTCACGAGGCGTCTTCCTTCGGCCCCACGTAGGACAGGCACAGCATGGTGAGGTCGTCGAACTGCTCTGCGTCGCCAATGAAGTCGGCGACGGCCTGGGTGACGTTCTCGAGAAGCTCCCGCGGGTTCGCATCCGGCACGGAGTTCAGTGCCGTCAGCATGCGGTCGTTTCCAAGGAGCTTCTCCTCGGCGTCGGTCGCCTCGGGGAGGCCGTCGGTGTACAGGAACAGTCGTGAGCCGGGCTCGAGCTGGAGCTCGTAGTTCTTGTAGCCAATGCCAGCCATGACACCAACAAAGAGTCCGTGCTTGTCCTTCACGAGCTCGAAGGACCCGCCCGGATGCGCCAGGGCGGGGTAGAGGTGGCCGGCGTTGGCGGCCGTGAGCTTGCCCGTCGAGAGCTCGAGGATGCCTATCCACGCCGTGACGAACATGTCCGCGCGGTTGTTCTTGCAGATCGCGGCGTTGGCGTCTCGCAGGACCTCGGCCGGCGACTTGCCCATCATGGCGTTGTTCGCGAAGATGATCTTCGATGCCATCATGAACAGCGCGGCGGGGATGCCCTTGCCAGAGACGTCCGCCATGACCAGGCACAGGTGGTCGTCGTCGACCAGGAAGTAGTCGTAGAAGTCGCCGCCCACGTCCTTGGCCGGGTCCATCGAGGCGTAGATGTCAAAGTCCTCGCGGTCTGGGAACGCGGGGAACACGTTGGGCAGCATGTCCGACTGGATGCGGTTTGCCAGCGTGAGCTCCGTGGCGATGCGCTCGCGCTCGCCCGCGATGGTCTCGATCTGGATCAGGAAGTCGTCAATCTCCTCGGCAAGGCCCGCCACGTCCTCCGACAGCTGCCCGATCTCGTTGCGGGACCGGATCTTGGAGAGGTTCTGGATGACGGTGTGGCTGTCCTTCGTCTCCGTGTAGAGGCGGATGTTCTGCTGGACCTGCGTGAGCGGGCGAAGGACCAGCAGGTAGATGAAGGTCAGGCAGAGAAGCGACAGGGCGACCTGCAAGGCCATCGCCAAGGCACTCTCGCCGATCGTCTGGGCGGCCGCGTCTGCCTTCATGTCGGCCAGGCTATAGGTCAGTCCGAGCAGCACCGGACGCCCGTCGATCGAGTCCAGCCGGGCGTAGTAGTCCATGTAGGCGCCCGCGTCGGCCAGGTACGCGTCGTTCTGCCAGGCGCTGCGCATGGCGTCCTGCAGGCTCTCGGACACCTCCACCGTGACGCCCAGCGTGTAGACCTCCTCGTAGTGCGTTCCGCGCACGGCCCCCTCGTCCGCCGCGCTAAAGAGGAAGAACTGCGTCCCAAAGTCCTCGTCCGTCACCACGCAGTAGAGGTACTCGATGTTGTAGCTGCGCTTTATCTCGTTGAGGTGCGTGATGAGCCAGGAGTAGGTGATCTCGGCGTAGAGCTTCTGGTCGTTGGGGGGCAGCGCCTCGAGCTCCGTGGACGTGGCGTAGTGCAGCTGGATCTCGGGGTGCCTGCGCGAGAAGAGGTGACACAGCTCCTTGGTGCGTCCGCCCAGGATGAAGTCGGTGTCGTAGTCGATGCTCAGCTCGTCATAGTGCTCATACCAGTAGCGCAGCAGCCAGTTGTGCGCCGGGAACTCCTGGACGGCCCGCCTCACCTCGTCAGTGATCTCGTCGGCGAACTCCTCCGTGTGCCGGATGGTGTAGGAATTGGAGAGCCAGCTCTGGAACAGGAAGGTGAGTTGTCCTGTCAGCAGCACGCCGATGGCGAACACAAGCGCGACCTGAGGAATGATGCCAATACGCCTCTTGCCGGTGCCCATCGTCACTTCCTTCTTACCTTGGGACGGCCCCACCAGTTGCGCCTCGACGAGGGACCACATACCTTATACGCAAATATAGCCCCTCCATCCGCGGACGGAGTAGTAGGAATCCGCGCCGTTATGAAAAGTGAAGACGACGCCGTAGCGCCGCTCGCAGAACAGCGCCCCTCCAAGCTGCCGGACCGCGTCTGGCGTCGCGATCCAGCTGGATGTCTTGAGGTCAAACTCGCCAAGCTCCTGGAGCCTGCGGTAGAGCTCCTCGGTCATGAGCTCCACACCCATCTCCCGTGCCTGGTGGACGGCACTGCCTGCTGGCGGGTTCTTCTTGCGCCTCTGCAGGGCGAGGTCGTCGTAGCACAGGCTCCTCCTGCCCGCGGGGGTCTCCCTCGCACAGTCGCAGAAGACGATTCGACCGGAATCCGCGTCGACGCCGAGCACGTCCGGCTCGCCGCCGGTCTCCTCCATGCGCCTGAGGCTGTCGAGGGCTGCCGGGTCATCGCGCAGTCGCCTCTCCACGTCCTGCCAGTCCAGCTCCGGATGCCTGCCGACGTTCTCGTGGAACCTGGTCCTCAACAGCTCGAGCATGGTCTCGTCACGTCCTTCCTGCCAACGCTTCCCTTGGGCATTGTACTTGCGGGCGCAACATGGGTCGTCCCTAGCGGAGCGCCAGCGAGCAGACGCATTCCACATGCTTGGTGTGCGGGAACATGTCCACGGGCGCCACGCGCTCCAGACGGTAGCCCCGCTCACGAAGGACGAGCAGGTCTCGGGCCTGTGTCTGGACGTTGCACGAGACGTACGACACACGCTCGGCGCCAAGTGCCACCACGGCCGAGAGGAACTCCGGCGTAGAGCCGGCGCGCGGTGGGTCCATGACCACCACGTCGTAGCGAGCCCCGGCGGCAGCCTCGCGTACTATATATTCTGTTGCGTCGGCGCGCACGAAGCGACACCGCTCGCCCACGTCGTTGGCGGCGGCGTTGCGGCGCGCACAGCTCACGGCCCCGCTCACCTGTTCCACGCCCGTGACCTCGATGCCGCCTGCGTTCGCGGCGGCGCAGATGCCGATGGTGCCCGTGCCGCAGTAGGCGTCGAGCACGCGCATGCCGTCGGTCAGCCCAGCGCCGTCGATGGCCAGCTGGTAGAGTACCTCGGTCTGGGCGGGGTTGGTCTGGTAGAAGCTGGTGGGGCCGATCTCGAACTCGCAGCCTAGCAGGCGGTCGTGCATGATGCCGGGACCCCACAGCGTGCGGCACTCGCGTCCCAGGATGGCGTTGGTGCGCCGCGTGTTCACGTTCTGGACGATGGTGGTGAGTTGGGGACAGGCCTCGCGCAGGGCACCGACCAGCTTCTTCTCGTGCGGAAGCGCGTTGCCGTTGGTGACGAGCACGAGCATCGCGTCGTCGGTCGCGTACCCCTGTCGCAGCACGGCATGGCGCAGGACGCCCGTGCCCTGGTCCTCCGCATAGGCGGGGATGCGCAGCCTCCCGGCAGCGCGCGCGACGGCGTCGAGCACCTCGCGGGTGCCGGGGGCCTCCACCAGGCATGCATGGCAGGAGACGATGCGATGCGTCCCCGCGGCATAGAAGCCGCAGCGCAGCCGTCCTCCCTTGCCGGGGGCAAAGGGCGTCGCGGCCTTGTGACGGAAGGAGACGGGCTCGTCCATGCCGCGAACGTCGTCGATGGCGGCGCCGTCTTGTTCTGCCATCTCGCCAAAGAGTTCGCGAACGTACTCGCCCTTGCGGCGCAGCTGTATGGGGTAGGGGACCGCGAGCCACTCGCAGCCGCCGCACCTCTTGGCGATGGGGCATGTGTACGTCCGATATCCCATGTGGCAAGTGTAGCGCGTTGCGCGGCTGTTCTCGATGGCTCGTTCGCTTTGCTCGCGGTGCCGACTATTTGAAAAGGGAATACTTTTAATTCACGCCCGTATCACGCCACATCAGTGCTAGTATTCTTCGAAGGTATACGATAAGGGTCGTATTGGGTCGATTCCTGTTGAAACGCACTACGACTCAAGCGCCTCTTAGCGAATGCCACGGGTCAGAACCTTAAACGCACACACAAGTGGGGAGTACCTGCCCACGGAACAGGACCCAGAGATGGACCTCCTACATGCGACTCAGGCTCTGCCTGCCGTCATCGCGCTCGCGATGAGGGCGGATTAGTCATGGGAAACCGGGACCGCGCCGCGAGGCGTGGCCCCTTACGCACGTCTGGCATGTGCCTGGCGGCAACGGAGTGGTTGGGAGTTGAAGATGAGGGC
Organism: uncultured Atopobium sp.; assembly: GCA_946647055.1. The sequence goes on from CAMPCT010000108.1 coordinate 6,858, forward strand.
TAGGACCAAGGTCTGGACATGGCTGGTCGCCATCGTGCTGGCGTTTGCCACGGTCGCACTTGGCGCAACTGTCGCATTGGCGGATGCAGGGCAACCACCAAGCCACGCAAAGACCGCCACTTCAAACGAAGACGGTACCTTCAAGCTCGAGCTCTCGGTCACCGGCGACGCCGATGACGAGACCCAGGAGGCAGGCGGGGTGAACGTCGTCATTGTGTACGACATCTCCCAGAGCATGACCAGCAACGCCGGGACCTCCAGGTACTCCC
>CAMPCT010000109.1 GCA_946647055.1 uncultured Atopobium sp.
CGCACCGACCGTCCGGTGCCCCGGGACCGACGCACCGACCGTCCGGTGCTCGTACGCAAGCGTCTCCCTACAACCTCTGCCCCTCGAGGCACTCCTCGGGCCAGGTGCCATACCAGTCGTAGCCCACGCGTCGCTCGAGGCTGATGTCGGCGACGTCGTAGTAGACCTCCCCGTCGCGGTCGCCAAACACCGGGACGCCCGTCTCGAGGTCGTAGAAGCGTGCCCACAGCCTATCCTCGGGCTGCCCTTCCACCAGCTGTCGGTCATCGCCCACCTGCTCGAAGCGCACGCCCCGCAACGCCGCGGACTCGAACCACGCCAGGGCAGCCTCGACGCTCGCGGTGACACGCGGGTCATCGATGGGCAACTCCTGCAGGAGCATGACCACCCCCACGCTCTCCCTCGAGCAGAGGGCCACCGGTTCGAAGGCGCGACCTGGGGCGGGGAGGAGCGTGTCCGGATCGTACTGCTGGCACCACACCGTTGGCGTGCCGTCCACAACGACCTGACAGCGCAGGATGCATTCGAGTCCTCGGTCAAACGCCTCGCCCGCACGTTGCGCACACGCATCATCAACCCAGGCGAACCCATCTTCCTCGGACTGCTCTGAGACCATCCAAAGGGTTCTCATGACCCCCACCATCGCGTCGTCGTTGAAGGTGACGCAGGTGTGGTATCCCCCCTCGACCCCAAAGATCTGCGGCCAACCGCCGTTCTCGTACTGCCCGTCCAGCAGGAGGTCGATTCCCCTCTGGCAGGCGTCTCGGTAGGACTCGTCTCCCGTTGCCAGAAAGGCCTTTGCCAGGAAGCGGATCTCTCCCCACGTCGCGTTGTTGTCGATGGTGGAGAGGCCCCAGTCGCCCTCCTCCTCCTTGTCCAGCGTCTTTCTCCATCCGCCGTCGGGCAGCTGGGACGCGACGATGCGGTTGGCGAGGTCGAGGGCCTCTTGCGAGCCCCACCACTGCTCGTCCTCCAACTCGTAGGTCTCCCAGTCGAAGGAGAAGGACGCGGTGGTTGTCGTTGGTTGGTTGTCAACCGGGGCGGGTTCCTCGGTCGGGGCGGGCTCCTCCCTGGGTTGCTGCCCCACCTCGGAGGGATGCGAGCACCCGGCGAGCGTCAGGGCGAGGAGGGGGGCAACGACAAACGCAATGGTCGTGGCAAAGGTCTTCCTCATGTCCCCGGCGAACCCCCTCAGTCTTGCCCTTGGGGCGTGATCAGGCGGACCTCGATGTTGTCGATGTACTCCTGCGTCTCCCGCTCGACCTTGGCGATGGTCCTTCCAAGCTTGAACCGCAACGGTAGGGGGATGCCTCTTGCTGGCGAGCCCTCGTCATCTCTGACCAGCACTGCGTTCCAGAAGAGGTGCTGGAAGCTCGGTCCAAACATGGTGACGCGTCCGTCGCCGCTGTCAAGCAGCTCCTTCCGTGGACGGCAGGGCGTCTCTCCCGCACGCCTCCCGTCGCGGTTGACCCCATAGATGGGGTAGTAGAGCACCTTGCCGCCCCTCTTGATGCTCGAGAGGACGACGACCTCCTTGCCGTGGGTCCTCTCAAGCACCTCCATGAGCACCGGCTCGAGCTTCCTGGCGATTCGCATCGTGTCTGCCCTGACGGCGAGGAGGCGGCGCCTCATCCCCTCATGGATGAGCGTCATGTTGGTGGCGTCCTCGTCCGAGAAGACGGGGTCTGGGTCGGCCTTCTTGAGCTTCAAGGTCTTGCCAAAGCAGTCCTCCTGTGTCAGGAACCCCCTGCTGACCAGATACTCGACGAAGCACTTGGTCAGGTACTCCTTCCCCAGTGGCGCGGGGCGTTCGAGGAACGCGCCTGCATCAACCACGGGGTCGTCCGTGTATCCGGTTCGGTCGCGTATGTTGCGTCCCTTGGCATGAACGTTGAGCATGAGCTCGCAGTCGTCGATGAACACCGTCGCATGCGGTGCCAGCCGGTTGTAGTACCTCGAAAAGTCTCGGTCGAGTCGTCCGTCGGCGTCTATGAACAGAAACGAGATGGGCGAGCGGTCGATGAGGTCCCAATCCTCCTGGTCGGCGACCATGATCGTGACCTCGTCGGCACAGTCGAAGCAGGCGAGGTTCGACCTGAGCTCCTCCACGTTTGTCTCGACGTCATCGTATGACTTGAGCGACGCCGACCCCTTGAACGCGTCGATGCTGATGACGCGCTCGATTGCGGGGTTGTGCTTGGCGGCAAGCGCGAGGAAGATCGTGCTTGCGCCACGAGAGGGGCCGATCTCGACGATGGCGCCCCCTTCCAGTTCCATGGCCGCCTCGAAGAGGGCCTGGTAGTTCCGGCGCTGCATCATCGCGTGCGCGGTCCTCATGATCGAGGGGTAGTCGGGCTGGTAGTCCCAGTCCGGACCATTGGCTTGACGGGCGTCTTCGGTCGAGGGGGACACGAGCGGCACCTTTCCTTGCGCTTGCGTACGAGACAAGGGGGCGGACGGCTTGTTACAGGGAACCGATTATAGGGTGTCTATGGGATGGAGGCCGCACCGATCCCGCATTCCTACACCAATTCTAGGTGCTCGAAGGCGTGGAGCAGACCGTTGTGGTCGATGTGGTCGGTCACGTGGTCGGCGGCGGCCTTGACCGACGCCTTGCCATTGCCCATGGCGACGCCCACGTCGGCTGCCTGGAGCATGGGGATGTCGTTGGGCGAGTCACCAAAGGCCACCGTGCGCCACGTGCCTCCCAAACGGTCGCGAATCACGTCCATGGCTGTCACCTTCGAGAAGCGTGCGTCGGTGACGTCCACCGCAAAGCTCATGGGAGCTGCCACAATGCCCTCGGGCAGCCTGAGCTTGGCAATGAGCTTGGGCTTGGGTCCCTCGGGAAAGGTGATGCCAAACTTCTGGATCTGTGCGAAGTCGTCGTCGGTCATCGTGCGCATGTCGCCAAGGAAGAAGTCGGGTCCAAAGCCCCTGCGGGCGAAGTGCCGCGCCATGAGCTCGAGGCCGGGGACGCGCGAGAAGACGTAGTCCCTCTGGGTACCCTCGGCCATGATGAGGCCCCTGCCAATGTCGATGCCCTCGAAGACCTCCCTGGCGCGCTCGCATCCCAGCGTCTCGAGAACCAGCTGCTCGCCATGGAGCGAGACGTCCATGCCGGCGGCGGCGCATATGCCGTCTAGTTCGGATGGCCAGCCGCCCTGCACGCCGCCCCGCGTGCGACTGGTGTTGGCGACCACCACGTGCCCGTTCGCCTGTGCCATCCTCACGGCACGCAGGGCGGACTCGGGCACCTTGCCCCAGTTCCAGTAGGTGTTGTCGAGGTCGAGGAAGACGATGGTCCTCATGGTCGCCCCTACACCAGCCCGAGCCGCTCGAAGGCGTGGAGGAGACCGTCCTCCTCGATGGCGTCGGTCACGAAGTCCGCCGCGGCCTGTGCCTCGTCGGTGCCGTTGCCCATGGCGACGCCCACGTCGGCGGCGCGGAGCATCTCGATGTCGTTGCTGCTGTCGCCGATGGCCACCGTGCGCCAGCTACCGCCCATCCGCTCCCTCACGACCTCCATCGCGCTGGCCTTGGTGTGACGGTCGCTCGTGACCTCGAGCGCGAAGAAGAATGGTGCGACGAGGCACCCTTCGGGCAGGTCTATCAGCTTGACCATCTCGTCTTGTGTCCCAAGCGGAATCATGAGCGAGAACTTGTGCACCTGCGAGAAGTCATCGTCGGTCATTGTGTCGATGTCTTCGGCGTGTGCCACGGCTGCCATCCTGCCAGTCGCCCTCTGCTGTAGCCGAGCGAGTATCTCCTCGTCATGGGATTGCAGGAAGCACGCGCGCGAGCCCTCGGCGATGATGACTCCTACCCCGATGTCGAGCGCCTGCAGGATCTCGCGTGCTCGCTCGACACCCAGCGGCTCGAGGAGCACCTGTTCGCCATGCAGGGTGATGTCGCTTCCCGCAGCGCAGCAGATGCCATCGAGTCCCAGATAGGAGAGGTCGTCCAGCTCGAAGCGCGTCCGCCCCGTGTTGGCGAGCACGAGGTGGCCGTTTGCCTGTGCCGTGCGTATGGCCCGCATCGCCGAGGGCGGCGTGCCGTCAAACGACCAGAGGGTGTTGTCGAGGTCAAGAAAGACGATGGTCTGCATGGAGACTCCCGTTGTTGGTGTCGACGAGAATGATAGGTTACTTTGGGTTTTTGCGTTGCAATTAACTCGTTATATGAGGTCATATCAATTCGAGTAGACTAGGCGTATACGCAACTGCGCGACCGTAAGGAGCTGCCATGCCCAGGCCCGACCGCATCGACTGCGCCTTCTTCGACTTCGACGGTACCCTTGCCGACACCGAGGTCCTTGGCCTGCAGATCGACCTCCGTGTCATGCCCAAGCTGTTTGGCTTCACTCCCGAGTGGGAGGAGCTGCTCACCACCATCGGCACCAATGGTGACGACACCTTCCCGCCCATCTTCGCCCGTCGCGGCATCGAGATGACGGCGGACGACTACTGGGAGATGCGCGGGGGCAACCAGGAGGTCTACTTTTCGGCGCCGCTCGAGGTGTTTCCCGGGGGAGTGGAGCTGCTCGAGTCGCTGGCCGCCCGTGGGGTCAAGATGGGGCTCGTGTCGACCACCAACCGGCCCTGCATCGAAGAGGCAATCCGCAGGCTCGACCTGGCGAGGTTCTTCTCGGTGAGCGTCTGCGGCACGGAGCCCCCTGCCTGCAAGCCCGCACCAGACCCCTACCTCATGGCGCTCGAGATGATTGGTGCCGATCCCGCCCATACGGTCGTGTTCGAGGACTCGCCCTCGGGCATCGCGGCGGCAAAGGCCGCTGGCCTCTACGTCATCGCATTCAAGGGCGGCGTCGCCGAGTTGGACACCTCGGCTGCCGACGAGGAGATTCGCAGCTACGAGGGGTTCGTGCTCTAGGCTGCGACTACCTGCTGGGGGAGTGACGGCAACGGCTTTGCCTGCCGTCGCCTTTTTGGTCCCAGGAATAGAGACCATGTGGCTTCGGGTATGACGGGTGCCCCATTGGTGGGACAATAGGCCTGAGGCCCATCAGAAGCCCGCTCCAGAAAGGGTCAACCATGGTCGCACGTACCCATAGCAGGTCAAGGTTCGCACGTCTCGCGTTTGCGCTCGCCGTCGCGCTGGCGGCGCTCGTCCTGATGCCCAGCCAGGCCCTCGCCAAGGAATACTCCATGACGGCCGTCGACATCGACGCGACGGTCGGCTCCGATGGCACGCTCACGGTGATTGAGGACCGGACCTTCGACTTTGACGGTACCTACCACTACTGCTACTGGGACCTCTCGACGCGGTCCTCTGAGTTCAGCTCCCTCGAGGCGACCGTGCTCTCGGCGGGGGAGGTCACGAGCACGTCCTTTGAGGCGTTTGACCTCGCGTCCTCCGACGCTGCCGGCACCTACTCAGTCACGAGCCCCGAGCGCGACATCACGCGCGTGACCCTCAACTTCGAGGCTTCGGGCATCCACACCTACCGTGTGGTCTACGAGCTTACGGGCGTGGTCGCGCGTTGGCAGGACGTGGGCGAGCTCTACTGGAAGTTCGTCACGGACGGCTGGGACGAGCCCTCCAATAACGTCACCTGCACCATCCATCTGCCCATTCCCGTTGGCCAGACGCCCGTTGCCGGAGATAACGTGCGCATGTGGCAGCATCACGCGCCGCTCACGGGCGAGGTCTGGCTGGTGGGCGAGGACGTGGTCTGCACGGTGCCCTCCGTGAGCACCTCCAACTTTGCCGAGGTCCGCGTGACCTTCCCGGCCGAGTGGCTGGGCAACATGCCCCAGCGTCTGGAGAGCCGCTTGGACACCGTGCTTGCCCAGGAGGGTGACTGGGCCAATCGCGCCAACACCAGGCGCAAGATGGGCAGGGCCTTCGCCCTTGGCTTGGGCGGCATCAGCCTGCTGTCCCTTGTCGTCAGCGCGATCCTCGTCGTGAGGTCGCTTCTGCGCCATCGCCGCGAGCATCCCGTCCGCTTTACCGAGCGCTATTGGCGCGACGTCCCCTCCAACGACCATCCTGCCGTCCTCGGCCTCCTCTGGAGCGGGGTCCAGGCGGACAACAACGCCTTTGCCGCCACCCTCATGAACCTCTACGACCGAGGTGCCATCGACCTCTACGAGTCCCAGACACAGAGGCGTGGCCTCTTCGGCAACAGTGTCAAGCGCGAGTACGAGATCCACCTCATGCCCAACTACCAGCAGGTTCTTGGGCCGCGCGTCGTGGGCACGCGTGGCAATGACAGTCGCATCGACTACGCGACGATCGACTTCGTCTTTGGCTACGTGTACCAGAGCTTCGCCATGCTCGGCAAGGAGCAGCGGCCCGTGGGCGTGGTGCGCTTCTCCGACATCACCAAGGTCGGCAACAGGGACCGTTCGGGCTTCAGGCAACAGTGGACGGCATGGCAGGAGACGGTCAAGCAGTGTGCGACCGAGTACGGGCTCGTCGGCGAGGAGCAGAGCGGTGGGCTGGCACCCATCATCTCCTGCGTTGTGTCGCTGCTGCTCGGCATCGGGTTCATGATCTTCTTCGCCCTTGACGGGGCTGACATGCTCGAGGGGATGGGGCTCCTCCCGCTCGGCATCATAGTGATGTTGCTGCTCCTGGTGATGCCCATCATCGGGCTAATCCTCGTTGGCAGCAACATCCTCGGCCTATCTGACGAGGCAATCGAGATCAACGCCCGCATGAAGGCGCTCTCCCGGTGGCTCAAAGAGTTCACCAAGCTTGACGAGGCGCTGCCTCACGACGTCATCCTCTGGAACAAGCTGCTGGTCATGGCCACGGTCCTGGGCATCTCCGACAAGGTTGCCGAGAAGCTCAGGGTCTATCTGCCCGACGTTGCCAGCGACCCGTCACTTGCCCGCACCTACTCCTGGTGCTCCGTGGGGGCGAACGGTGGCGTCTCCCCGTCCTCTGCCTTTGGATCGGCGCTGAGCAGCGCGAGCGGCTCGGGCGGCGGCTCCTCCGGTGGTGGTGGCGGTGGTGGCGGCGGTGGCGGCGGCGGTGGCGCCGGCT
>CAMPCT010000110.1 GCA_946647055.1 uncultured Atopobium sp.
GCGCGAGCAACTGCTCCATCGGCTATCCCGACCTGCTCTTCCTTGTCCCCAACGAGAACGGCGACTCCAACGGATACACCTTCGACCTCAATGGCACGGACGTCACCTATGTCTACGATGCAGAGACCCTTGCACTCTTCACGGATGCCGAACGTACGCTTGTGACTACGTCATATGACGGTCCGAGTGGCGACGACCCCAGTGACGAGTACTCGAAGACCTTCACGGACGACCAGGGCGTCGAGCACCTCTGCTACCTCATCGAGACGAGCGTCACCGACGATGGTGGCGTGGTTCGCATCCTCTGCGAAGGCCAGTATGAGGACTACGCCGACGGCATGCTCGCATACCTGGACAATGATTCCGGCGACTACTACTTCGACCCCGCCATTGGCTTCCGCTTCTCCGTTGACTCCTATGATGACGAGAACCACCCCATCCAAGAGGTGACCTACACCTTCGCCGGAAACGAGTACGTGCTCGAGGCGCTCGACATCGAGCAGTTCTACTCTGACGAGCCCATCTTCCAGATCCCAGCAGGCCTCGAGGGCCCCCTGGCAATCAACGTAACCCTTGGCGACGGCAGCAGCCAAACGGACTCTGGACCCAAGACGCTCGTCGACGAGTTTGGCGTGACGCACGAGGAGTGCTATCGCTTCTACACCAACAGCGGCGAAGGTGCCAGCATAGGAGGCATCACCGAAACCGGCTTTGACTGGTCTGCCGCAGCCCCGCTCATCTGGGATACGGAGACGGGCGAGTACTACTTCGACGCCAATCTTGGCTTCTACGTCTACGCCTACTCGCATGACTCGACCATGTATGAGCTTGCTTCCGTCACGATGACTGCTGGTGGGGAGCAGACTGCACTCGAGCTGTTCGAGACCGAGGACTACTGGTGCTCCGTCTACCGCGTTCCCGCTGGCATCCATGAGCCCGTCACCGTCTCCGCGAACGTGAACCCCCTCTTCACCCTCGAGGACGGAGTCCTTACGGTAGGCGAGGGGGACGAGGCGGAACACGCTTATCGCCTGACCCTTGACCTTGAGGGAATCTGGTCGTGGGGCCCGCGGCAAGTCGATGAGAGGAACCGGCAGTTCTTCACGCGAGAGGCCGATGGACAGCAGGAGTACTACTTCTGGGAGGGCGTCGAGTACGACTTCAGCCTGAAGCCTGGCAAGGGCTACTCCATCGACAGCGCCTCACTTAGTCCCGCAAGTGCTGGCGAGCTCTCGGTCCAGCCGGGAGAAACCGTTCGCTTCAAGCTCACCGAGCCGGCGACGTTGCACGTGACGACCAAGAGCGACCCGGTCCTCTATGGAACCGCTGACGACGAGGCCGCTTCTGCTTACGAGCTGAGCCTTCGAGTCGACGAAGGCACGTGGCCGACGGTCTCGGACAAGCGCCTGGCGTATATGAGCGCCGATGACAGCCAGGACATGGTGACGGCGGCTATCGCGGCCATCGACGGGGACCTCATGATCGCAACGCCGCTCGACGTCTCCCTCATGGGCGATGACGAGGAGACCAATTGGAGCAGCTATGACCCCGTTGACCTTGGCATAGGCGATGCGCAGGGCACGCTGTCCATCGTGACGGCGCCGATGTTCGATCCCGAGACCATTTCGTTCTATGCCATCGACGATGGGGGCACGGCCACGTTGCTCGACATGACGTACGTCGAGGCATATGTGAGCCACGATGGGAATGGGGTGCCTAGCCAGTACTATGCGTACACGGTGACCGGCACGCTCTCGCAGCTGGTGGGCACCATCGTGATGGCTGGCAAGGTGGCTCCCGTCACCTACATTGACTTCGAGCTGGGCGCAGACGTCTTCCATGACGAAGAAGTTGCCATCTGTTCGAATGCCTGGGTTGGCTCCCAAGCCGAGGCAAAGGTCATGCTCGACCGCATCTGCTGGTATGACGTCACCGATGGCCGTCTCGCGCTTGACGAGTGGGACCTGTTCGAGAAGGGCCATGAGTACGTTTGCTCCCTCACCTTCTCCGTGTTGGATGGGTACTCCTTTGGCGACGAGATCACGTTCTTCGACATGAAGGCGAATGCAGTGGTCGAGAATCCCAGCTACGACATCTCCTCCGACTGTACCGCGGTGACCATCGAACTTCCGAGCATTGTCTGCGGTGTGAACCCGTGGATTCGCAGCAACCACTACCCATTCTTCATCGAGGGTCTCGAGACCTATCCCGATGGACAGGGTGCTGGCTATCCCATCCTCAACAAAAACGAGGTAAGCCTGTATGGTGATCATCTCGAAGCCCTCGAGATGGATACCCCAGAGGAGCGCGAGGCCTATCGCCAGGAGCTCTGCGAGATGCGCGATGCGGCGTATGCCGCCGCCGGGCGCGCCGCTGGCTCGGACGAGGTCTGGGACATCGACCTGTACGAAGCCTACTTCGTTGACGACGATGGCAATCGCGTCGACATTGGTACGTCGGAATATGAGGAGCTTGCTGAGACCTCCGCGACCCTCACGGTCTTTGCGGAGCTTGCCCACACCGCAGAGGCGGACGTCGTTCTCCTCAAGCAGGGTGCCGATGGCGCTTGGCAGGTCATCGACGACCAGCTTGTGATCGTCAGTTCCGAGGAGGATGGCGATCGCGTCTACTACGGATTCGTGCTGACGGACGGTACCATTGGCGACGTGCCGGGTACCTATGCCATCGTCTACCGCAACCACACCAACGCCCACCAGATCGACGTCTGGAACAATGATGGCAGCCTTGTCGGTACCTTTGGCTACTATGAGTTCGACTTCGAAGCCGAGCAGGGCGTGTACTACGACACCTACCCGCTCTGGGATGACGATGAAGTCGAGCCGACGCGCTATCGTTATTACACTGACGTGTATGACTCGTACCAGCTCTTCCTTGCAGGCGAGGACTTCGAGTTCGTCGTTGGGGCATCTGATGGCTATCAGATTGATGCCGTCGAGGTCTCACTTGACAACGGCGGTACCTGGCAGGCGGTGACGCCGCGGGACCAGGTGACCGTCGAGTCGGGCGAGCGGACCTACGACCACTATGTCGTCGAGGCCCCCGCTGGCAACGTCAAGGTGCGCATCAGCACGACCCAGCAATTCCATGTCGAGGGAAGCGATGAGACGGGCTATACCGCATACTTTGACGACGGCCGTGTAGCCTATGGGCTCATGCCGGTCTTTGACGAGCACTGCTATTGGGTGGGCTACAACTCGGAGAGCGGGGATGCGGTCTTCCGGTATAGGATTCACGAGCAGGACGCGTTCCTTGCGACCTTCATCTTCGCTGGCAAGCAGGCGACGTTCTACACGCATACCGAAGTCAACTATCGCATCGCGAACGCCTCGCTCGTTCCAGCACCTGCGGCGGGGGGCAATACCTTCGCGTATGATGCGACGACTGGCGATGCCACCATTGGGCTCACGCAGCCATCGGTTTGGACGATGACCTCCGAGGAAATCGAGTATGCTGCGACGTTCACCCACGAGGGCACGGGTGTCGAGCTGGCGCTCAGCACCACCGAGCAGGCTGCCGCTGCCAACGGTCTCCACCTTGCCGTCGATGAGGTCGAGCTCAACGAAGGCCAGGTTACAACCCTTGCCAACTGGATTGGCTGCGACGCCGACGACTTTGCCGGGCGTGACGCAATCATTGCCTACGAGGTCTACCTCGCCAACCCAGACGGCAGCCGCTCTGACTTTGCCGACCCGCAGACCGACCTCATGAGGCTGAGCTTCCCCACGCCCGAGGGCTGGTCGCCCGACATGACCTGGTTCCTGAAGCTCAACACTGCCGAGGGCAATTTCGAGGACGTCTGGTGGGAATACGAGGACGAGACCGAGTCCGTCCGCACGCTCATGACCCGCAGCCTTGGGACCTATGTGACGGCCACCCGGCCCGACTATGCTCCTGACAACCGTCGCGACATCAACGACCTCGAGCTCGAAGCCATCCCCACTCAGTACTACACGGGCAGTCCCGTTACGCCAACGGTCGTCCTGCACGACGGCGACTACCAGCTCGTCGCGGGCGAGGACTACAACGTCTACTACTTCGCTAACGACGGGCTCGGCACGGGCATGGTCCAGATAGTCGGCATCGGCGACTACACGGGAGAGCGCTTCGCGAACTTCCAGATCGCGGATGGAACCGTCATCGCCTCCGGCACCTGGGGCAACTGCCCGTGGGAGATCAACGCTTCGGGCGTGCTCACCATCTATCCAGGTACCGGCGCAGAGCAGACGGGCGACCTCCTCGCGGAGTCGCCGTGGAAGGACCATGAGTACGGCATCACGTCCGTCGTGTTTGCCTCCGAGGGGGAGAGCAAGGTCATCGCTCCCGAGCACTGCAACTTCCTGTTCGGGCGACTCTCCCGGATCAAGAGCGTCGATCTGTCTGGCCTTGACGCATCAAACGTCAAGGACATGCGATACATGTTCACGGAGTGCGAGTCGCTCGAGAGCATCGACCTCACGGGCCTCGACCTTTCCTCCGTCACCACCATGGAATGCTGCTTCAACCGTTGCACCACCATGGAGAGTGCCAACCTTTCCGGTCTGCGTCTGACATCGCTGGACAACATGGGCAGCCTCTTCCACCAGTGCTTTGCGCTCTCGAGCGTCAACCTCCACGACATCGAGACGCCCCTGGTGACGGACATGTCCTACATGTTCACCGGGGACTCGTCGCTGAGGTGCCTCTACCTTGATGACCTCGACACGTCATCGGTCCAGTTTATGACCGCGATGTTCGCGGGCTGCGGCAATCTCGGGTTCATCATGGTAGGCGCGGGATGGTCCACCGAGTCTGTTGCCAACGATGGCGGCAGTGGGATGTTCACAGGCTGCATGTCGCTCGTTGGGGGCAATGGCACCACGTTTGATTCGGGGCATACTGGCCATGAGTATGCGCGCATCGATGCGCCTGGAACCCCCGGATATCTGACGTGCCGGACGCCTGACCAGCGCGTTGACATCGGCAACGCGACGGTCACCGGCATTGGTGACGTCATCTATACCGGCGAGGCCATCCAGCCCGAGCCCATCGTCACCTACAATGGAACGCCGCTGGTCAAGGGCACCGACTACACGGTTGCTTGGGGCGAGAACACCGAGGCGGGCACAGGCACCGTCACTATCGCAGGCATCAACGGCTTCAAGGGCTCACGCGTCGAAACCTTCCTCATCGTAGCGCCGCTGGACGATGACGCCGGCCAGACCGGAACCGACTGGGCCGCGGTCGAGCCTGGTGCCACCACACCTAGCGAGGCAACGGTCAGCGTTCCCGAGGAACGCGTCGAGCAGTTCTCCGAGCTTGCCTTTGTGGCTGAGGAGGAGCCCGCCTCTGCCGTCGAGAACGCTGAGGAGCTCATCGTCCAGGTCGTGAACGAGAACGAGCTCGGCGAGTTCGTCATCTACGACCTGCACTTCGAGGACGTGGCGACAGGTGAGACGGTCCCCACCGATGAGCTCCCTGCCACCGTCATCAAGGTCACCCTGCCGGTGCCCGAGGGCTGGCTTGCCAGCAGGACGCGCGTCATCTTCCTGAACCCCGAGGACGGCACCGCCACCGACATGGGTGCCGTGGCCAGTGCCGACGGCTCCACGGTGAGTTTCCTCACCACGCACTTCTCCAACTACGCGCTGACGCAGGAGCTGGTCGAGCTCTCGAGCGTCGATGGCCTGACCGGCGAACAGGCAACGTACGTCCCGGGCACGGAACCGGGTGCCACGCTTGCCCTCAGCTTCGAGGGTTCGTCGCTCACCGAGAATATCGACTACACGGTCACGTCGAGCAGCTTCCAGCCTGGCACGACCGGTGGTACCCTCACCGCTCAGATTACGGGCAAGGGCAACTTCTCTGGTACGGCCACCGCGACCATGCAGGTGAACCCGTACCAGGTGACGTCGGCAAATGCCGCTCTCGTCGAGATTCCCGACCAGACCTACACCGGCTCCGCACTTACGCCTGAGGTCACGATCACGCTCGCGGACTACCCAAACGTCACGCTCGTCAAGGGTACCGACTACGACGTGGCCTACAGTGGCAACACGGACGGTACCGCAGCTGGCGTGAAAGGCGCGACGGTGACCGTCACCTTCAAGGGTCTGTACGCGGGAACGCTCGAGGCGCAGTTCAGGATCGCGCCTGCTCCGCTTGATGGTCTTGACGCCCTGTGCGAGGAGGCCACAAACCTTGCGAGCGAGATGCGCAAGACGATTGACAACACGCAGAACCTGTCCGAGGGAAGTGCGTACATGGATCCCACGGACATCACCGCGCTCGAGCAGGAGGTTGCCGCAGCAGCACAACTCCTCGACGCCCAGAACCGCACTGCCGAGGAGGTCGCCGCTGCCAAGGAGGCAATCACCGAGGCGATGGCAAAGACCAAGACCATCCATGTCGACACCGCTGACCTCCAGGCGTCGATCGATGCGGCCGAGGCGTTCCTCGCTGCGGCCAACATCGAGCCCGCTGGTGGTACTGGTTCTCTCGCCGAGGGCACCGAGTACCTGCCCAGGGCGACTGCCAACGCTATCCTGGCTGCCGTAAACGACGCGAAGGTCCTGCGCGACAGCAACACCCGCACGCAGAACCAGGTCGCTGCCGCAGCTTCCGCACTCGACGAGCTGGTCGCGGGCGCCGAGACTGCGATTGTCGAGGTGAGCACCGGCGCACTCGAGGAAGCAATCGCTGCTGCCGAGTCCGACCTTGCCTCCACGACCATCTCAAACGATGGCAAGAAGGATGCCGCCACCGGCAAGGAGATGGCGGACAAGACCAAGTACGTCTCCCAGGCCGATGCCGACAAGCTCGATGCCGCCATAGCGGCTGCAGAACAGGTGCTCACGCTCAGCCCGCTCACACAGGACATGGTCGACAACGCGACCTCTACGCTCAAGGCCGCCCAGGCCGCCTTCAAGAAGGCGCAGAAGACCTACGAGGCCGTCACCCTCATCCCCATCTACCGCATGTACAACACCAAGACG
>CAMPCT010000111.1 GCA_946647055.1 uncultured Atopobium sp.
AAGGTGTAGAGCGCCATGACCAGGGCCGAGATGCCGCCGACGATGAGGATGAACGGGTTGGCGCTGAGCGCCGCCGTGAGCGCTGTGAAGGTGGCTGGCAGCTTCGCCAGTTCCGTCCCGATCTTGAAGCCCATGATGGCGGCGAGCGCGCCCGCGATGCCGCCGATGGCCGTCTTCACGAGGTCGCCGTTGTCGGCGAGCCACTGCAGCGCGCCGTCCGTCAGGCTCACCAGCGAGTCGGCCAGCGACTTGAGCATGTCGGGACCGCCGTCCTTCCACAACCCACCGATGGCGTCGCCTATGTCGGTCATGACCTTCTTGATGTTCTCGAAGATGGCCGTGTTGCCAACCTTGTCCTTGATGTAGGCAAGCCCGTTGGCGAGCGCGTCGAGCGGCGCCTTTAGCGCGTCGGCCACGCCCTCGAGCGCGTCGTGAATCTCCTGCTGGCCGATGGCGTTGAAGACGTTCGCCCAGCCCGCGCCGATGCGGTTCTGGACGTTGGCGATAGCCGAGCCGATGCCGATTGAGTTGGCCTTCGCCTGGTCGTAGAACGAAGCCATCTTGCCGCCGCCGTCCTCGTCCAGCTTGGCGATGGCGGCGAGCATGTCGTTGTAGCTCACGGTGCCGCTCTCAAGGGCCTCGTAGAGGTCCATGGAGGATGCGCCCGTGCCCAGCATGGACTCCGCGACCATGTCGAGCTGCTTGGGCATGACGGACATGAGCGACTGCCACTGCGCGGTGGTCGCGCTGCCCTTGCCCAGGATGCGGTTCAGGATGCCCGACGCCGTGGACATCTCGGCCGTGCTTGCGCCAGAGGCGAGCATCATGTCGTTGAAGCCCAGTGCGGCGCGCGAAGCGAGGTCGAGGTCGCCCGTCGAGTCGGAGATGGCCTGCGTCAGGCTGACCACGTCCTGAGACGCCGTGGGCAGGCCGCGCAGGTGCTCCATGATGTTGTTGACCGCGTCGCTGGCCTCGTCGGCGGAGTAGCCGAACGACTCCATGACGCGCGGGAAGTTGTTGAGCGTGTCGAGTCGGCTGATGCCCGTGCTGATGCCGCTCATGAACGTGCTGCCGAGCTTCGACGCGACGCCGCCCAGCGCCGTGCCGATGGCGCTGCCCTTGACCACGTCGAGGAACGACCCGTTGAAGGTCTTGCCCGAGGTGCCGCCAAGGTCGCCCATGGCCTTGTTTACGCTGCCCGTGAACTTGCTCATCTCGGGCATGATGGTGATGTAGTAGGTACCGACCTCTGCCAAGGTCTCACCCCCTTATAGTTCCAGTCCGAACGATGCGGCTATGCGCTCGGCGTTGCGCTCCTCGCGCTCGACCATGGACTCGTATGCCGCGTCCTCGCCGGGAAGCGTGATGCGCTCAGGCTCGCCCATTCCGCCCTTCGCCGCGTCCGTGTGCGCCCAGTGCCACATGCGCTGGTTGAACTCGATCTCCCGCAGCAGCTGCGCCGTGACGTCGTTGGCCCCGGCGGGGTCGACCGCCCTCATCACCCTGCTGTCGGGCGGCAGCTGGTAGGCGAGCGCTGCGAGGTGCGCGGCCCTGTCTTCGTCCAGCCGCTCCCAGTCGGTACCCCACAGGTCGATGCGGTAGGTCTGCTGGAAGTCTGCTAGCAGCTCGTCTGGGTACGTCGTGGATGCCAGCACGAGCAGGGCTAGTTTTTTGCCTGCACGTCCTCGGTGATGGCCTGCAGCAGCTCGGCCATGGCGTCCATGTCGTCGCCCAGCTTCTCGGCCACCTCTTCGTCCCTGCCGAGCAGGAGCTGCTCGATGGCGGTGGGGTCGCTCTTGGCGAGCTTCTTCTGCCAGATGTAGGACTTCGGGCACTTCTCGTCGTACTCGACCTCTACGCCACGGAACTCAATGCGCATATCGTTGCTCCATTCGAAAAAAGGCGCCCCAAGCAAGCAGCTCGGGGCGCCATGCTGGCATGTGTCTGTCGTTTGGTGCTCGTCCGCCTTTAGGTCGTCTCGGTGCTGTCGTACCAGTCGAAGCAGCCGTTGCCGTCGGCGTCGGTGAGGTAGGTGATGGTCACCTCGCGCATGGCCGCCGTGGTCTTGTTGCCCGTCAGGTCGCCCAGCTCGGTCACCTTGCCGTCGGGGATGTACTTGGTCCATGCGCGGTCGTTCTTGAGCAGCAGCAGGAACACGTACTGGTAGTGCTCGTCGGCGTTGCCCCAGTTGTGCCTGACCTCGATTACGCCGCTAGCGTCGGTCACGTTGGCGTGGCCGTACTGGGTGCCGAGCGAGTGCTTCTTGATCTCCATCAGCCCGACGGTGATGGTCTCGGTGGCGCTGCCCGTGCCCTCGTCCAGCGAGTCGAGGTTGATGTCGCGGATGGTCTCGCCGGAGTCGCGCGACAGCGACTCGGTGAAGCCCGCCTCGGGGATGTAGCCAAGGCACTCCCAGTTGGTAGGCGGATTGCCATTGGTCAGCCACTGGGACGCCTTGTAGTTGGTCTTGGTCGGCGCGCCAGCGGTGCCGAGCGGGGCGCTGAACAGGTAGCCGCCCACCACGCCGCGCACGGTGCTGACGTTGTCCTTGTTGTTAGCAGCCATGCTGCCTCCTTATTCGTCTGTGTTGATGGTCAGGGTCACCAACGCGAGGTAGCGCCCCTGACCGTTGCGCGACCACTCCTCGCGGCTCATGGTGTCCAGGCTCGCGGCGCTGAGGTACGGGTGGTCGAGCGCCGCCTCCTGCAGCGCCTGAATCGACGAGAGTGCAAGCCCCCGCGCGTCCATGTCGGACGTCCCCCAGCAGGTGAGCGCGAGACGCGGCCTGAGCAGGAACTCGGTGGACTCGTCCCCATCCAGGTCTACGGTCACGAGCCGCTGCGGCCGCTCCCTCGGTATGTCGGTCATGACGGGTGCCTCTATGGCGTCGGTCAGGATACCGACGGCCAGCCCAATTGCGTCCATGCGCGCTCCTTAGAGTCTCGGGACGGTGTTGCGCAGGGCGTGCGTCCTCTGCTCCGATCGGAACGCAGGCCACGTGCGCTCGGTGGCGACGCGCGTGTGGAACCGCGTGGCGCCGCTCATCGTGTCGCAGGTGTACGCGGCGCTTCCGCCGCCAAGAGCGGTGGCCTCGCGCATGGCGTTGTAGCCAGCCGCCTCGCAGGCCTGCCGAATCTCGGGCGAGCTGTTGAGGATGTAGGCGTAGCCGCTCTCGCTGTGCACGAAGTGGTTGCTCCTAGCCAAGGAAGGTCACCCCCTCCACGCACCAGCTGTAGTCGCCCGGCGTGTCGCGGCGCGGGTAGCTGAAAGGCTCGCCCACGACCTTGAACCGCCTGCCGGAGAGTGCCGAGTCGTCCGGCGGGTAGCAGGCTATGAGGGCGTCCCTCAGGTCGGCGTCCACCGCCTTGGGCAGGTAGAACGTCATGGCCACCCGTGCCCCGTGCGGCCTGCCGTCCTCGATGTCGTCGGACGTGTCAGGCCGCTGGCTTCCTGGGGCGTAGCAGCAGGTGGTCGTTATGTCGGGGTCGGCCGCGTAGCTGGTCGGCACGTTGCCCCACCCGTCAGGCTCCCCGTCGTGGGCGAGCCAGATGGAGCAGGGCACGGCGTAGAACGGCATGGGGAAGCTAATCATCCGCGCTCACCCCGTAGGCGGGATGCAGGATGCGACCCTTGCCGCCGCCGATGCCAAGCAGCTTCTTGTCGAGCTTCGTGAGGTACATGTCGCCGTTGGGGTTGGCGAAGTGAGCCGTCTGGCCGAATGGCCCCATGGTGGCCTGCAGCTCCTCGACGCCAAAGGCGCTGGAAGCGCTCGCCACCATGGAGCGGATAACCATGTTGCAGCTCACGAGCCTGAGGGCTTCCGCCTGCTGGGCGTCCTCGCCATCCACCTCCACCATGCTGGTGAGGATGGTCGCGGCATCTTCCAGCAGCGTGGTCGCCCTCGCCTGCTCGTCAGCCGTGAGCGTGCGCCAGCGGCCCTCGACGTCCTCGTAGGTGGCAAAGGCCATGGTCGTACCCCCTTTACGAGAGAAGCGCTATCAGCTGCGCCTTGGTGGCGCGCTTGGGCGCGTCGATGCCGCGCTCGTCGCACAACTCTCGGAGCCGTGCGACGGTTAGCGCGGACAGGTCTTGCGCATCATCGGATGACTGCTCGTGTTCGACACGCTGCCAGCCGTTGGCGAGCAGGCGCGCCGAGAACTCGTCGGCGGCGTCGATGATGCCGCCGTTGTAGGTCAGCAGCATGTCAAGCACCTCCTAGGCGCTCGGGGTCTCGCCGGTGAGAAGGACGAGCTGGCTCTTGTCCATGGCAGCGAACGCGACCTCGATCTCGAAGCGGACGCCGACCATGTTGGACTGCCAGAGCGAGATGGTGTTGGAGTTGCCGTCGGTGACGGTCGCCTGGTCGGAGATGGACATCTGCACGCCCTCGACGCTGCCCCAGAGCACGCCAGTGAAGTCACCAGCGACGCCCACGATGGCGGGAGTGCCCGCAGCGCCCTGAGCGCCAGCGGCACCAGCCACGTACACGCCCTTGTTCACGGCGACGTTCGCACCGAGGATGGTGCCCACGCTGTTGGACTCGGGGCCGGGGATGAAGATGGGACGGCCAGTCGTGTCGGTGGAACCGAGCACGATGCTCTTGCCCTGCGGGGCGAGCGCGATGGCGTTGAGGATGCCGTCAGCGGCAGACACGGCGGCGTCTGCGGCCACGAACTGCTTGTAGGTCGTGGTGTTCTGGCCGCCAAGGATGGAGACCTTGGAGACGCCAGTGCCAAGCACGTCGAAGCCAGAGCCGGGGGCGGTGGTGCCCATGATGGTGCCGTCGAACTTCTTGGCGAGGGCTGCGGGCAGACGGCGCACGCACTCGTCATAGAGCGTGGCCTTGTCGCGCAGGAACTCGGTGGAGAACAGCTCGATGACGGCGAGCTTGTAAGGCGTGATGGCGTGCTTGCCGAAGGTGTGCGCGGAAACCGGCTTGGGGTTGGTCTCGGCCACCCAGTCTGCGGTAGGCTCGCCGGTGATGGTCTGGATGGTGGTGCCGGTGCCGGGAAGGTTGATGCGGCGACCGAGCTGCATGAACGCGGACTCGCTCACGGCATTTGCCCAAATCTCCTGAGAGACCTCGGCGGGAAGAGCGACGTTGCTGGTCTGACGGGAAACGTCATGGTAGGTAGTGGGCATGATGGCCCCTTTCTGCTATCGTCCCAGCATCTGGTCGACTACGTCGCCGAACTGCTGGGCGTTGGTCTTCTTTCCCTGCCCTCCGCGCGGGAACATCCCCGCTTCGGGCACGGTCGGTGCCCCTGCGGGCACCCTGTAGGTGGCGGCGATGGCGCTTGCTGCCTCGGTGAGCGACTTCTCGTCAGTTGCTGCGAGTGCCGCCACAATCGGCTCTGGCACGCCTGTGCTTGCAGCCACCTTGGCCACAAGTTGCGCGCGCTCCGCCTCCGCCTTGAGCCGCTCGTTCTCGCCCTCGATTGCGGCGAGTCTCGCCGAAAGGTCTGCGAGCTGTTGCGTTGCGTCATCCAGCTCGCGCGCGGCCCCTGCGTTGGACTTCGCGCGGCTCTCGTTCTTGCGGCTTTGCGTCTTCCACCTCTCGGCATCGGCCTTTGCCTGCTCGTAGAGCGCCTTGTAGTCGGGTTCGTCCGTTTCGGGCGTCTCCTGCTGCATGCTCTGCTCGTCGGCCATGGCTTGCCTCCTTGTCTGCTCCGTTGCGGAGCGTCACTTGCCCGTTGCGGGCGTTTCAGGGCATGAAAAAGGCCCCGTGCGGGGCCTGTTTTCGCGTTACTTGTGGTCGTGCTCTCGGTGCCACTCGGCCTTTCGGCGCTGGGCGTCCTGGTACTCCTTGTAGAGCGCATCGGGGTCGTAGCCCTCGATGGTCATGGTCGATGCCCTGCGGGACACGCCGTCCTCGCGCGTGCCGAAGAACGGCACCACCTTGCAGTCGCAGCTCGGGTGGAACTTGGTGAACGCTCCCGCGCTCTCCTCCGTCCAGTAGATCGGGCCGCGCGACGCGAGCATGATGCAGAAGTCGCACGTCTTCTCGCCCTGCGGCACGCGGGCGAAGCGCACGTCGCCGTCGTCCAGCCGCGCGTTCTCGGTGGTGTTGTAGGCAGCACCGCGCTTGACCTCGACCTCGAGCTGCGCCTGCAGCTGCTCCACCACCTCGTCCCACTCGATCTCCTCGTCCTCGAGCATGCGCAGCAGCCTGAGGACGGCCTTGCGGGTGGCGACGCGGTTGCGCCCGTCGTTGAGCGTGAGGTTCCTTGACCCTTTGCCCGTGACCTCGGTGCGCAGCGCGTTGTAAAAGTCTGAGGACACGCGCGCGCCCACCTGCGAGTAGGCGCCGCAGTAGTCGTCCATCAGCGCTATGAGCGTGCGGCGAAGCTCGGCGGGGTCGGCCGTCGGGTCGACCAGCGAGAGCGCGGCGGCCAGCTCGTTTCTGCCGCTGCTTATGACGTCGTTCACAACGTCCGTGTAACCATCGACGTAGCTACTCGGCACCTGCATCGGTTCCTCCGAAGATGTGCGCCATGGCGAGGTCGGTGGCGTCCTTGTGCCTCACCTCGTCAAGCTGCCGCATGATGCGCTCGCGCTCCTCCTTGCCGAAGCCGTTCATCTCCCAGAACGTCTCGGTCTGGGCGAAGCCGGGGACGGCGGCAGCAATCTTCACGGAGCTGTCGGTCTGCTGGGCGAGCGTTGGCATGGCGGGGTTGCGGAAGCGCGCCTCGATGCCGAGCGAGAGCGCGTCCACGTCCTCGAACGTCACGCCGCGCTCGGTAGCCAGCATTGCCGTGGCTACGTCGACCAGCACGTCGGCCACGTCCTCGTTCCAGTCCTTGACCTTGAGGATGAGCGGCTCGTTCTCCGCATAGATCGCGTCGCTCGATGCGGGGTTGTCGTGCACCTGCCCGAACTGCGAGACGTGGATGCCCGTCGCGGCGCTCATGCGGCCGCAGAGCAGACGCCAGTGGACGTTCAGCGGCTCCATGCTCGGCTGCGGGAGCTGGCCGAACTG
>CAMPCT010000112.1 GCA_946647055.1 uncultured Atopobium sp.
AGGTCTGTCCCCATCCGTCTCAGAGACAAACGAGAACCGTCCCCAGCCGTCTCACTCCTTGCCGCTCCAGCAGTAGGTGCAGACCTTCTCGCGGTCGATGCCAATGGCCTCGAGCATGCCGTCGAGCGTCTGGTAGGAGAGCGAGTCGAAGCCCATCTCCTCGCATATGGAGCGAAGCAGGCACTTGCCGCGCTCGGTGCGGCCGTCGGCGTACTCGTCGATGAAGGCCTCGCCCTCCTTGCCCTCGAGCTCCAGGATCTTGCGGCGGGCAATGAGCTCGTAGTCGGACCGGCTGCGCGAGAAGCTCAGGTACTTGCAGCCAAACATGATGGGCGGGCAGGCGCTGCGCATGTGCACCTCGGCGGCGCCGGTATCGTAGAGGAAGTCGACCGTCTCGCGCAGCTGCGTGCCGCGCACGATGGAGTCGTCGACGAAGAGCAGCCTCTTGCCGTCGATGAGCTCGGGCACGGGAATCTGCTTCATCTTGGCGACGCGGTTGCGGACGCTCTGGTCGGCCGGCATGAAGGAGCGCGGCCAGGTGGGCGTGTACTTGACGAAGGGACGCGCGAAGGGCTTGCCGCTGGCGGCAGCGTAGCCAATGCCGTGGGGCAGGCCGGAGTCGGGCACGCCGGCCACGAAGTCGACGTCGGGCAGAAGGCCCGCCTCGCGGTCGTTCTCGACCATGATCGCGCCGTTGCGGTAGCGCATGACCTCGACGTTGACACCCTCGTAGTTGGAGTTGGGATAGCCGTAGTACACCCACAGGAAGGCGCAGATGCGCATCTCGTCACGGGCGGGAACCAGCGTCTCGTAGCCATCGGCCGTGATGCGCACGACCTCGCCGGAGCCCAGCTCGTACTCGTCCACGTAGCCGAGCTTGCCATAGGCGAAGCTCTCGAAGGTGACGCAGTAGCCGTCGTCGTCGCGACCGATGAGGACCGGCAGGCGGCCCATGTCGTCGCGCGCGGCGTAGAGGGCACCCTCGCGCGTCATGATGAGCATCGTGAGCGAGCCCTCGATCTGCTCCTGTGCGTACTTGATGCCCGTCACCAGGTCGGACTGGGTGTTGATGAGGGCGGCGATGAGCTCGGTGACGTTGACCTCTCCGGAGCTCTTCGCCATGAACTGGTGCCCGACGTGCGAGAAGGCCTCGATGAGCTCCTCGGCGTTGTTGACGGCGCCGACCGTGGCGATGGAGAAGACACCCAGGTGCGAGCGGACGAGCAGCGGCTGGGGGTCGGAGTCGGAGATGCAGCCCATGCCGCAGCAGCCATGGAAGTGCGGCAGGTCGCCCTCGAAGCGCGTGCGGAAGGGAACGTTCTCGATGGAGTGGATCTCCTTCTTGAAGCTTCCCTCACCGTCACAGAAGACCATGCCCGCGCGCCTGGTACCCAAGTGGGAGTGGTAGTCGACGCCAAAGAACACGTCCAGCACCACATCACGCTTGGATGCCGCGCCAAAGAATGCTCCCATGGCAGCCCCTCCTTCGTCACCGCCGTCACGAATTACCGTCCTACTATAGCCGTGCCCACACGGGCGTGCGGGATTGTGCGCAGGGCTTTTCATTCCATTAACACGGGCTACCCCACGAACCGGTACACACGGCATTCGTACGGCCTGAAGGCGACGCGTCCCTCGTACGGCCGTGTGAGCCCCTCCTCCTCGTAGTTGCACAGCTCGAGCGTGCCCTCGTCCAGGTCGTAGCCCCTGGGAACCGAGAAGGTCATGCCGTGGTCGGCAAAGCTGCAGAGCACGAGGAGCCGCTCCCCCGCCATCTCGCGCGCATAGACGTACAGGTTGCCCGAGGCGCGCTTGAGCTCGTGGTACGTGCCCTCGCGAACCACGGCGAGTTCGCGACGCAGGCGGATGGCGCGACGGTAGAAGTTGAGCACGGAGTACGGGTCGGTCTCGTCGCGCGCGACGTTGATGCCGCGATAGTTGGGGTTGACGGCAAACCAGGGCTCGACACCATCCGGGCAGAAGCCGGCGTTTGCCGCGTCCGACCACTGCACCGGCGTGCGCGCGTGGTCGCGCGCGGCACGGTTGACGAGCTCCATGGCCCTCTCGGGCGTGTCACCCGCCGCGATGCGCTTGCCGTACTGGTTCTTGGCCGAGACGTCCGGCACGTCGTCGATGGTCGCAAAGCGCGTGTTGACCATGCCGATCTCCTGCCCCTGGTACACGAAGGGCGTGCCCTTCTGGAACAGGTACGTGCACGCAAGCATCATGGCGCTCTTCTCGCGGAACGCCTCGCTGCCGTAGCGGCTCACGATGCGCGGGTGGTCGTGGTTCTCGATGTAGAGGGCGTTCCACGCACGACCGTCGAGCCCGTGCTGCCAGCGACCGAACGCCCGCTTGAGCTTGCGCAGGTCGAAGGGCATGGGCACGTAGTCGGTGAAGAGGCAGTCGGCACCCATGTGCTCGAAGTGGAACATCATGTCGAGCGTCTGGCCCGGCCCCTCCTCGATGAAGGGCAGGGCCTTCCTGGGCGTGATCATGGGCGCCTCGCCCACCGTCATGCAGTCGTAGTGGGAGAGCACGTCGTCGCGGAACTGCGCCAGGAACTCGTGCACGCGGGGGCCATTCTCGTAGAAGCGCAGGCCCCGAGCGCCGGGCGGCATGAGGTGGTCGTTGGGGAGCCCCGGCGCCTTGCTGGTGAAGGTGATGACGTCCTCGCGGAAGCCGTCGACGCCCATGTCGAGCCAGAAGCGCAGGACGTCCTCGACCTCGGCGCGGACCTTTGGGTTGTCCATGTTGAGGTCGGGCTGACCCTTGGCGAAGACGTGCAGGTACCACTGGTCGAGGGCGGGCTCGTACTCCCATGCGCGACCCTCGAAGAGGCTGTCCCAGTTGTTGGGGGGCGTGGCCATGCCGTTGCGGTCGCGGCCCCCGTCGCGCCAGATGTAGTAGTCGTGGTAGGGGTTGTCCCTGCTGGCACGGCTCTCCTTGAACCACGGGTGCTCGACCGAGGTGTGGTTGACCACGAGGTCCATGATCACCTTGAGGCCACGCTCGTGTGCGCCGTCGAGCACCTGCCTGAAGACGTCGAGGTCGCCGTACTCGGGGTTGATGCCCTTGTAGTCGGCGATGTCGTAGCCAAAGTCCGCCTGCGGCGAGGGATAGAGCGGGCTGAACCATATGCCGGTCACGCCCAGGCTGGCTATGTAGTCGAGCTTCTCGAGCACGCCCCACAGGTCGCCGATGCCGTCGCCGTTGCCGTCCTTGAAGCTGCGCGGCCAGATCTGGTAGAACACCGCGTCCTTGTACCAGCGAGTGCGTTCCATGGTCCCTCCTGCGTCGTGGGCGGTCCTTGTCACATCATACCTGGTCGCACCCCGTGGCTCAGTCAGCCAGCAGCCGAGCGATGGTTCTCTCCCGGTCGTTGATGAAGCGGCTCATGACCTGATAGCTCTCGGTGTCCTCGTAGGCGACCTCCTCCAGCCCGTCCTCGCCAAAGTGAACGAGCTGCGCCCCGGGCAGCGCCAGCAGGATGGGCGAGTGCGTGGCCACGATCAGCTGCGCGCCATGTGCCGCCAGGTCGTGGAACTCGCGCAGGAGCGTCATCTGGTGCAGGGGCGAGAGCGCCGCCTCGGGCTCGTCGAGGAAGTAGAGGCCGTTCTCGCGGAAGTCGCTCTGGATCGCCATGAGGAAGGCCTCGCCGTGCGAGAGCTCGTGGAGCCTGACCTTGTCGGGACCAAAGCGCAGGTCGTCGTAGCCCTCCGCCGCGCTGGCGACGTTGTAGAAGCTCTCGGCGCGCAGGAACCACGCCTGCCAGGGACGCCCGAGGCCGCGCACGAGGTGCACCGCCTCGTGGAGGCCCGAGTGGGTGTCGTGCGTGGAGAAGGCATAGTTGCGGCTGCCGCCCTCGGGGTTGAGGCCATAGGCCACAGCCATGGCCTCGAGCAGCGTCGACTTGCCCGAGCCGTTCTCGCCCACCAGGTAGGTGACGTCACTCGTGAACGCAAGCTCGCCCATGTCACGCAGGGCGGGAATGCGACGCACGTAGGAGCTGGGATCGACCGCCTCCCAGTCGATGCTGGCCGAGCGAATGAAGCGTGCGGGCATGGCCCCTCCTTGACGCGATGGTTACGCCTGCCATCGTATCGCATGGGACGGACACGACCTGCCGCTACAATGGGCAAAACCCCAGCGACCCACGGAGGACCCCATGGACAAGATCGCGATGACCACGCCGCTCGTCGAGATGGACGGCGACGAGATGACCCGCATCATCTGGCGGATGATCAAGGACGAGCTGCTGCTCCCCTTCGTCGACCTCAAGACCGAGTACTACGACCTGGGCCTCGAGAACCGCGAGGCCACGGGCGACCAGGTCACGGTCGACGCCGCGCGCGCCACCAAGCGCCTGGGCGTCGGTGTGAAGTGCGCCACCATCACCCCCAACGCCGCCCGCGTGGAGGAGTACGGCCTCACGCAGATGTGGAAGAGCCCCAACGGGACCATCCGCGCGCTGCTCGACGGCACCGTGTTCCGCGCGCCCATCATGGTGCGTGGCATCGAGCCCTACGTGCGCACCTGGAAGCGTCCCATCACCCTGGCGCGCCACGCCTATGGCGACGTCTACCGCAACGTCGAGCTGCGCGTCCCCGGCCCCGGCAAGGTCGAGCTGGTCCACACCGACGCCGACGGCACCGAGACGCGCGCCCTCGTCCACGAGTTCGCCGGCGCGGGCATCGCCCAGGGCATCCACAACCTCGACGCCTCCATCACCAGCTTCGCCCGCGCTAGCTTCAACTACGCCCTCGACACCCACCAGGACGTGTGGTTCTCGGCCAAGGACACCATCTCCAAGACCTACGACCACCGCTTCAAGGACATCTTCCAGGAGGTCTTCGACGCCGAGTATCGCGAGCGCTTCGCCGAGGCTGGCCTCACGTACTTCTACACCCTCATCGACGATGCCGTCGCGCGCGTGATCCGCAGCGAAGGCGGCTTCATCTGGGCGTGCAAGAACTACGACGGTGACGTCATGAGCGACATGGTGTCGACGGCCTTCGGCTCGCTCGCCATGATGACGAGCGTGCTGGTCAGCCCCGACGGCGTCTTCGAGTTCGAGGCGGCCCACGGCACCGTCCAGCGCCACTACTACCGCCATCTTGCGGGCGAGCCCACCTCCACCAACTCGGTGGCGACCATCTTCGCCTGGTCGGGAGCCCTGCGCAAGCGCGGCGAGCTCGACGGCCTGCCGGAGCTGGCATCCTTCGCCGACGCGCTCGAAGCCGCGACCATCGAGACCATCGAGGCCGGCGAGATGACCGGGGACCTCGCCGCCATCACCACGCTCGAGGGCCCGCGCAAGCTGGGGACGCTCGAGTTCATCCAGGCGGTCGCCGGAAGGCTGCGCCAAAGGCTCGGGGCATAGGCTGACATGGGCATCCTGCTGCTCGCCCTGGGCGTGGCCTGCATCGCCTATGGGGTGTCCGTCTTCCTCGTCTTCTCGGGGACGCTCTTCTTTGCCGTGTGGCTTGTCATCGGCGTGACGCTGGTCGTCTGGTCTCGGCTCGTCTTCAGCGGTATGTGGGACAGGTTGCCTGCCCTCGTTCGGACGGGTGTCCCCGGCATTGCCCTCGCGGGACTCGCCATCCTCCTGGCGCTTGGCGCGGCAATCATGCACGACGCCAACCAGGAACCGCCAGCTGGTCTCGACTACCTCGTCGTCCTGGGGGCGCAGGTCAAGCAGGATGGCCCCAGCGTCGTGTTGCGCTACCGGCTCGATGCTGCCTACGACTACCTGGTCGAGAACCCCGACACGGTTTGCGTGGTGTCAGGTGGACAAGGCCCCAACGAGCCCTTCCCCGAGGCTGATGGCATGGCCCGCTATCTTGTCGAGCGAGGCATCGACGAGAGCCGGATCATCCGCGAGCCCGGCTCGACCACCACGGTCGAGAACATTGCCAACAGCCGCGCGCTCATCGGCGACCCAGATGCCAGCGTCGGCATCGTGACGAACGACTTCCATGTGTTCCGCGCCGTCCGGATCGCCCGGACGCAGGGCATCGCGGAGGCATATGGCGTTCCGGGAGGCTCCGTTGCCTGGTATCTGCCAAACAACCTGCTACGCGAGTGTCTTGGCGTCATAAAGGACGTGCTTGTAGGGAATGTGAGTTTGGGATAATTCTTACACGAGAGGTTTCCATATCAGGATAACCCCAGTTGAGAGTCCCTCCCATTTTGCGGTCGTGTGGTCTATGGAAACTCACGGACCACACGAGCTATATTTGGCCAGTGTGGCAACTGGGGATATGCTATTTTGGTATCATCTCGTGTATGAATGCCCTTCGACAGCCTTTCCTCGACTCCGAGATTGATACCCACCCCATGGCAGAACGGACCGCTACAGGCAACCCAGTTTCCCCGCGATGAGCTGGATGAAGTCACGGGCGTTCGTGACGATGGTCGTCGCCGCGAGCGAGCCGCGATCGTGCAACTTGTTGACGGCAAACTCCGTGGCATCGACCGCAAAGAAGTACTTGGGTCGCACCGACCCGTCAGGATTGATGTGGTACGAGGCGGCAAGGTTGCCGGTCGCAATGGTGTGGAGCATGGTTGCCATGCAGACGATGGTCGTCGCCTTGTGTATGAGCTTGTACATCTTGGTCTGCGACTTATAGGCGTCACCGATGACTTCTGGCAGGGGCCCGTCGTCGCGAATCGAACCCGCCAGCACAAAGGGGATGTCCCGCCTCACCAGTGCGGCCATGATGCCGTCGTGGATGTCGTTCTCCTTGACGAAGCGCTTGATGGAGCCGGCACGGCGCACCTCGTTTATGACGTCGAGGTGGTTGTAGTGGCCGCGCGGGACGGACTGCTGCGTGTAGATGTCTTGCCCCAAGGCCGTGTGCAGGTACGAGCCCTCGAGGTCGTGCGTCGCCAAGGCGTTCCCACCCATGACGCCGTCCACGTAGCCGCACTCGACCAGGCGCTGCATGGCATGGCG
>CAMPCT010000113.1 GCA_946647055.1 uncultured Atopobium sp.
TACTTCATCGCCGACCCCGACGGCTGCTGGATCGAGATCCTTCCCGAGGACCGCTGACGATGAGCATCCTTGCGGCAGACATGCTCCTGTGGCCGGCGCTCCTCATCGTTGGCGTTGGTGCGCTCGTGGTGGGCATCGTCGTCATCGTGATCGCGGTCGCGGCGGTTCGTGCCATCATCAGGCGGCACCAGAAGCCGATGGGGGAGCTTCCCCCCGTCGACGTGCGCACGCCGCAGGAGCACGCCACGTACCAGCCCCCGCAGCCCCCGCAGTCCCCTCAGGATGCCTCGGGCAAGTACGACAGCATTGACAGGAACTAGGAGGCACCTCGCATGAGACGTTCGCTTGCCGCCCTCTCGCTTGCGCTGCTTGGCCTGCTCGCCCGTCCCGGCGTGGCCCTCGCTGACATCGCCTACGAGCCCGAGATCGTGAGCTTCGGCGATGTCACCGTGGTCGTGGGGCTCGTAGTCGCCCTCGTCGCCATCGGCGCGGTCGCCCTCGTCCTTCTGGGCCGAGGCGGCGGAAAGGGTTAGCGCATGTCCTCTGGCGCCAGTCGCCTCGCCCGTGTCACAGCGGTCTATGCGTTCTGTCACTTCGCCGTGGACCTCGCCTGCGTCACCTGCGTCCTTGGCCTGGTCGCCCCCGTGCTCGACCCGATGGGGCCCGAGGCCCATTTCATGGCGGTGCTCGTCTACGACATGGTCGCCTTCTGCATGCAGCTGCCGGCGGGAGCCCTACTCGACGTCATGGGCCCCAGGCGCTGGAAGGCGACTGCCCTGCTTTCGTTTGCCCTGGTCGCGGTGGGCGTCGTCATCTCGCGGGCGGGTGTCGGCGCCATGGTGGCCATCATGTTGGTCGCCCTGGGCAATGCGGCCTTCCATTGTGCCGGCGGCGAGGAGGTGCTTCTCGAGTCGGGGGAGCGTGCCGCGCCGTCGGGCCTCTTCATCTCGACGGGTGCCGCGGGCGTGTTCTTGGGTGGGCTCTCGTCCTTCCAGCAGTGGACACCGACCGTCCCGGTCCTGGTGTTGCTGCTCGGCGGGGGCGCCCTCCTCGTGTGGCGCCTCGACACCACCGCCGAGCAGGGGGATCCCGACTGGTCGCTCGACCACGCGGGACGGGTCGCCGTCGTCCTGCTCGCCACCACGGTGGCGCTTAGGAGCTATGCCGGCATGGTCATGGCGTTTCCCTGGAAGGCCGAACTTGTGCTGGCAGCCATCGCCATCGCGGCCGTCGTTGCCGGCAAGGCGATGGGGGGCATCGTTGCCGATCGGTTTGGGATGCGTACGGCCTCGGTGGTCTCGCTTGGCGGGGCAGCCCCGCTCTTCCTGCTCGCCTGGGGGAGCGTCCCCGCAGGGCTTGTCGCGACGCTGCTCTTCAACTTCACGATGGCGATCACGCTCTCCGAGCTTGCCCGGCTTCTGCCGCGTGCGCGCGGGACTGCCTTTGGCATCGCGTCCTTCTCGCTTGCGATAGGGGCGTTCCCGGCACTGATGGGGCTGCGTACCGTCTCGCCGGGAGCCCTCTGCGTGCTCTCGCTCGTCTCGCTCGCGTCGCTGCTCGGTGGCCTTGCCGCGGCCGAAAGGGTTGGTCGTAGGTGAGCGCGGGGGAGGTGACGTCCGTCCTTGCCGCGCTCGCCACTATCGCGGGGACCTGTGTGGCTACCATCGCAGTTGAGCTGACGTTGGCCGCGCTGCTCTTTGGCGTGCGGAACAGGGACCAAGCCATTGTGGTCGCCCTTGCGCAGGTGGCGACCAACCCGGTGGTGGAGTTCGGCTGCCTGATGCTCGCGTGGTCACCCACCGACTCCCTTGCCAGTCCCTCCTGGGTGGGCATCCTCGTGCTTGAGGTGGCAGCGATTGTCGTGGAGGCGTGGCTCTACCGCGTCTCCGACACCTTTGAGCGGCCTTGGCTCGCTTCGATCGTCCTCAACCTCGCCTCGTTTGGGCTGGGCTGTATTGTCGGGCTCGCCGTCGCATGATGTCTGGGATCCGGTACGGCCACGATGTGGGGCAATAGGCTGCCCAAATCATCGACCTCAGGACAGAAGTGCGGTTTATGTCCCAAGCTCTCACGTTCTGGGACTGCCCTGGGGGTAGCGAACAGTGCGACAACTGGGCTTTTGTGGATCAGCAACTTTGCGCGAAACGGGAATCGCTTCAATAATGGGACATAAACCGCACTTCTGTCCATCAGCCGCGCCGTGAGGCTGCATTCTAGCCCCTCATGCCACACATGTCAGGCGTCGGGCATCGGGACACGGGACGGATCTGCCGTCTTACCAAAGCGGCGCAGGCAATCACCTCTCTTGCGGTGACGTTCTCCCCGTGCGACGCATGCATGCTTGGCTCAACTCATGGTGCCCAGATGGTCCATCCACGCGTTGCAATCAGTCGTAACCCACGGGCCCATTGGAAAGAGAGCCCGCATGGGGAAGAGGACTCTTCCATAGGAGCACACGCTAGCCTTAGCCCTTTGCGCACTGCCAGTCGGATGCGGTGGCGACAAGAACACCGTCCTCTCGCAGGGCAAGAACCATTGTTCTTTCGTCTACTCCTGCGGTCCTGCCGCCTGCGCCAGGCAGGTCCAGGGCCCGACCTCCTCGATGGGCAGCTCGTCCCACATGCGCAGGGTCTCGTCGTCGAGGAAGCGTCGCTCCACCACGAGCCCGCCACCGTACAGGCGGTACCAGTCCGCACTCATGGTGAGGTAGCCGTCCTTGCAGGAGTCCTTGCCCCAGCTGTTCTCGACGCGCCAGGCAAGCGGCTTGCCGTCGTCGTCCAGCTGCACGCCCTGGAAGGTCATCGCGTGCGTGAACGAGGCCTCGCGCAGGTCGAACATCTCCTCACGGCTCATCGAGAGGTCCACGTCAAAGAGCCCCTCGACGTCGATGGTGTCGAGGGCGAGGATGCCGGGGAAGTCCTCGAGCGAGCGACCAAACCGCTGCATGACGTCGCAGGAGAAGTACATGGGCACGCCCGCCTCGAGGCTGGCGATGGCGGCGCGCTCGATCACATCGATGGACACGTTGAGCACGCGCCAGCGGTCGCCGCCCACGACGGTGTCGAAGTGGGGACAGCCATAGAGGTGACCCAGCGGGTGGGCGTCGCCCTCGATGCTGATGAGGTCGACGTAGTCCTGCGGATGGAAGTCCACGTAGCGCTCGGCAAACTCGAGCGGCGTGATACCGGTATCGCGCAGGATGCAGCGCGGGGTGCTCGGCGTCTCCTTCGAGTCCGAGCCCTCGGGGGCGTCCACACCGATGGGGTCGGTGCCGGCGTTTGCGTCCACGTTGACGATGACGTCGCCAGCGGCCTTGCACCCGCATGCGGGGCCCTCAGGCCCCTCGGGCAGCACCACATGGACCTTGCTGGGGTCTACCTTGGCGTTCTTGCCCACGTTGCACACGAAGTCGAAGGTTGCGGGAGGCTCGCCCAGACAGATCGAGAGCATGCGGTGCACGCCGGCGAGCATCTCCTCGCGCAGGGCCTCGAGTTCGTCTGCGGTGGCTCCGGCCGCCGCGGCGGCGCGGATGCGGGCTGCGTCACGGCGCATGAGGCGCTGGAGCTGGTGGTTCATCTGCGCGGAGTTGCGCGTGCAGGCGGTCTCGGGCATGGCATCCTTGGGGACGGCGCCCCACTTGGCGATGAGGTTGGAGGCGTAGCGGAAGTGCCCGCCGTCACCGACGGGCTTGGCCAGCAGGTGCGAGACGAGGCGGTCGTCGGCGGGGAGGTTGGCCGTGTCGACGATGTTGCACAGGAAGGCGTTGGCCTTCTCGAGCTTGTCGTAGAACATGCCGAAGGCCTGCGAGAGCTCGAAGCTGTCGACGTCGAGAATCTCCATGGACCTGGCGCGGGCCACGTTGAAGGAGGCGAACATCCAGCAGCGACCCGACTGGCGCTGGTTGGTGACGGCACCGGTGCGCTTGATGGAGACGCCGAAGGTGTCGGCGTAGCTGCGCATGGTGGTGGGGTTGCGTGCCGCCTTGAGGACGTCGGACGAGGTCACGGCGTTGCGGGCGATGCGGTTGGCGCGGCTTGCCGAGAAGTCGCGAGCGAGCTGCGCGACGTTCTCGGGAGAGATGCTTCGGTCCATGTCTTCCTCCTGTAGGAGTGAAAGGCGCCCGACGGGCGCCCGGTTCATTGATTGACTGGTGAGCGACACCCGGTAGGGACGTTCTGCGACCCGTCCCTTAGGCGACGTCCGCAGCGCGCCTTGCGCGCGAGGATAGGAGCCGACGGGACAGGTCGCAGAACGAGGGCGCCCTACCGTGTGATCGCGAGGGACCCCATGGGATCCCACGGCGCCAGCTCGATGGGATCGACGTCCTCGTAGGCGTGGCGCTGCTTGTCGGTGAGGTACTTCTTGTCAACGACGACCTGGTAGACGTACTCGTCGAACCATGCGTCGGAGAGCGTGTCGAAGCCGTTGCGGCCGTGGTCCTTGCCCCAGCTGTTCTCGACCTTCCACAGGGTGGGCTTGCCGTCGGCATCCAGGTTGACGCCCTCGAGCACCATGGCATGGGTCATCATGCTCTCGCCGTAGTCAAGGCGCTCGGCCTTGTTCATGCAGCCCATCACGGGGAAGCCGAAGAGGCCGTCCAGGTCGAGGGTCGCGAGGTCCATGATGCCCTCCTCGCGCAGGAAGCTCTGGTCGACGTCGCAGCCAAACCACACGGGCAGGTCGTCCTTGAGCTGGGCAATCGCGACGCGCTTGAGCTCTGCGGGCTCGAGGTTGAGGTAGCGCACCTGGCCGTCCTCGAGGACGTTGCCCAGGCGGCTCACGGTGTAGGTGCGGCCAAAGGGCTTGTCGGCGGTGGGGGCGGAGATGAGCGAGACGTAGTCGTCGAGCTCCATGCCCACGGCCTCGGCGAAGAACTCCTGCGGGGTGAAGGTGCCGGTGAGCACCAGCTCGTCCTCCTTGTTGCGCAGACGCACGTCAAAGCTGGTGGGAGGCTCGCCCAAGCAGGTGGTGAGCAGGCTGTGGACCTCCTCCATCATGACCTTCTTCATGTCGCGCAGGTCGTCGTAGCCCACGCCGGCGAAGTGGCTCTCGCGCAGGCGCTTGGCGGCGCCGCGCAGGTAGCGGGTGAGGAACTTGTCCATGTCGCGGGTGTTCTTGGAGCAGGCGGTCTCGGGCATGGCCTCCTTGGGGACCACACCGTACTTCTTGGCGAGGCTCTTGAACATGTCCCACTGGCCGCCGTCACCGATGGGGTCGCTCAGCAGGTAGGCCACCAGGCGCCCGTTGAGCGGCTCGCCCAGGGTGTCGAGGATGTTCTCGAGGAACCAGTTGGACTTCTCGAGCTTGTCGTAGAACAGGGGATAGGCCTGCGAGAGCTCGAAGGTCTTGAGGTCGTACTTCTTGATGATGCGGTAGCGGAAGGTGTTGAGGCTGGCAAACATCCAGCAGCGGCCGGAACGCATCTGGTCGGTGCGGTCGCCCTGGCTGACCTGGACGTCGAAGGCCTCGATCGTGTTGGCGGCGACGGCCTCGGGGACGCGCGCGACCTGGCGGATGCCCTGGGCCGTCACGGCGTTCTTGGCGATGACGTTGGCGCGGCTCGTGCGGAATGCCTCGCGGGCTCCGGCAATGTCCTCGAAGGTTACGCTTCTGCTCTCATCCATGCTCTTCTATCTCCTTTGGTGCCTGCCGCGATGCGCGGCCCTTCTTTCAGCTAGGCAAGAGGATACCAGAGGGGAGGGGCCGGGCAGGCGCGAAGGGGGCGAAGCCATCACGTCTACGTGCCAACAGATGCACTCTGCCGGAGTCGTCGGACCACGGCTGACCCCAAGGCATACAGTGTGCGGGAGGATTGGCCCGACCCAGGGAGGAGATCACATGGCACGCGAGCGCGACGGCTACATCGACTACCACGGATTCAAGACCTACTACCGCATCTTTGGTGAGCAGACCGACAACGGCAAGCTGCCGCTGTTCGTCCTGCACGGCGGGCCCGGCGCACCCCACAACTACCTGCTGCCCTACAAGGAGATCGCCGACCGCTACGACCGCGAGGTCATCTTCTACGACCAGATCGGCTGCGGAAAGTCGAACATCCCGCACCAGGAGGACGACTTCTACACCTATGACCTGTGGGTCGACGAGTTCTACGTGGTGAAGGAGGCGCTGGGCATAGGGGACTGCCACGTCTTTGGCAACAGCTGGGGCGGCATGCTCGCCATGCTCATCGCCCTGCGCGACGACCGCGGCATCCACTCGATGGTGCTCAACTCCTCGCCGGTGCGCATCCAGACCTGGCTCGACGAGGCAAACCGCCTCATCTCCTACCTGCCCGAGCACATGCAGAAGGCCCTCGCCGAGGCCGAGGCCACGGGCAACTACGACACGCCCGAGGCACAGGAGGCCTACCTCGAGTACTACAAGCGCCACGTCTACGGCATCTACCCGCCGTACCCCGACTACCTCAACGAGGCGGACGAGGGCGAGGGCGAGTGCTACATGGTCATGCAGGGGCCGAGCGAGTTTGTCTGCCCCGGCAAGATGCGCGACTGGGACGTCCGCGAGGACGTGAAGAACATCAAGGTGCCGTGCCTGGCGCTCTCCGGCACGGACGACGAGGGCACGCCCTATACCATCAAGGAGGGCGTGGACCTCATCCCTGGCTGCGAGTGGATCCTCATCCAGGGCGCGACGCACGAGGCGCACGTCACGCATCCCGACGCATGCTTCGAGGCGGTGGAGGGCTTCATCAGCCGCTTCGAGTAGGGGATGACGCACTCGCGGCTTGTCGATTTTCTGTGTGATGAGGACGTTTCCCGAAAGACCTTGAAAAGCCACTTGCATCCGGCTGGGTTTTCGTTTAATGTACTTCCTCGCGCAGAGATGTGCACGGCAGACATTGGGATGTCGTCTAACGGTAGGACAACGGATTCTGGTTCCGTCAGTGGGGGTTCGATTCCCTCCATCCCAGCCA
>CAMPCT010000114.1 GCA_946647055.1 uncultured Atopobium sp.
CCCCAGTCGATCTTGTAGCCGTTCTTGCCGGCGACGGCGATGCCCACCACGTTGGCGGAGGCGCCGATGGGGGTGGCGGAGCCACCGATGTCGGTGCCCAGGGCGAGCGTCCACGCGAGGGTCTCGAGGGGCACTCCCTGCGAGGCGGCCAGTGCCTTGATGATGGGGATCATCGTGGCGGAGAACGGGATGTTGTCGACGACGGCGCTCGCGATGGCCGAGAGCCAGATGATGATGGCGATCATGAGGTGCAGGTTGTTGCCGCTGATGGCGCCGATGAGGTCGGCCATGAGCACCAGGATGCCCGTCTCCTCGAGGCCGCTCACCACGACGAAGAGGCCCATGAAGAACAGGAGGTTCTTGTAGTCGACCTTGGACAGCAGCTCCTTGGCCACGCTACGGAAGGCGATCAGCGTGATGATGGCGATGAAGGTTCCGATCGTGGCCACCGTGAGGCCCGTCGCCGCATGGCTCACGAGCAGCACCACCGCGATGCCGAAGATGACGGCCGCGAGGGTGAAGTCACGCTTGCTCTCGATGGCGGACTCGGGGGAGGGCAGCGCCGCGATGTCCTCGTCGGAGATGGTCTCGCCGGAGAGCTCCTTGCGGAAGGCGAGGTAGAAGAAGATGACGGTGAGGATGAGGCCCACGCCCGCGATGACGCCGGTGTTGACGAGGAAGTCGAAAAACGTGTAGTGCAGCGAGGTGCCGATGATGATGTTGGGGGGATCGCCGCACATCGTGGCCGAGCCGCCCAAGTTGGCGCAGAAGATCTCGGACAGGATCATGGGGATGGGGTCGATCTTGAGGAGCTTGCCCAGCTCGATCGTCACGGTGGCCAGGAACAGGATGACCGTGATGGAGTCGATGAACATGGCAAGGAAGGCCGACATGACCATGAAGGCGATCATGAGCGGCACGGGACGGTAGTTGACCGCCTTGGCAAGGGTCATGCAGAGCCAGCTGAAGAAGCCGGCGTGCGCCATGCCCTCGACCATGATCATCATGCCAGCGATGAAGGTGATGGTCGCCCAGTTGATGCCCGAGCTTGCCTCCTCGGCTCCGGCGGAGTACCAGAACGAGGGGGTGATGAAGTCGGACAGCGACAGCGACGACCACATGGCCTCGGGGCTGCGCATGCAGATGCCAAAGACGATGACGAGCGTGAGCAGGCCACAGGAGAGCGTGACGATGTGGCGCTCGATCTTGTCCATGACGATGAGCACGAACATGACGAGGAAGATTACCAAGGCAAGTATCTGTGCGACTGAGAGCATAATCCCCTTCCTTATAATTATGTGTATGGGTGGCCTTGTATTGGATATTAATAATACTGTCAGCTTCGAGGGCCAATATAATTGTTTGCAACCTTGAAACAGCAATGCCAGGTTTTGTTTTGGCAGCTATATCGCGATTAGTAATATTATGACCTCTCTGGGCAGCCCATACCCGCATCTTTCTGCCAACTTGTGACATTATTGTTTCTAATTTACATTTATGAACGCGATAATAATGAGTTATGCAATAGTAGGGTTAAGAACATGACCTCGGCGGAATGATATGCTGCCACAAGAGTCATGACTGCGTATAATCGTGGCGAGGCGGATCTATGGTGGGAGAGGCTCACATGATCGAGGTGCACAGGAGGGTCTTCAAGGCATCGCTTGGCATCGTGCTTGTTGCCGCCGCCGCCTTCCTGCCGTTCGATCGCACGGTCTCCCTTGGCCTCTTGCTGGGGATCGGGTCCTACTACGTGTACCTCCACGTCCTCACGGCAACGGTCACCCTCCAGCTCAATGCGGCGTCTGGACGTTCCGTCTCGTTTCCCCTAGGCTATCTCCTCAGGATGGCAATCCTCGCCCTGCCCCTGTTCATGGCGGTCAGGCACCCCGAGTACCTCAACGTGTTCGCTGCATTTGCATCGCTCATGGTCAACCACATCATGACTTTCGTGCTCTATGGCCGAAAGGAGTCGGTCGCATGACGCTGACGGTTCAGAAGGAAGTCCCCTCCATCATCATCATCACGCTGCTCCTGTGCGCGCTGTGCATGTATGCCGGGAAGAAGATCAAGGAGGCGGACCCCTACGAGAAGCCAAAGGGCATCGTCTTTGGCGCCCTGTGGTTCGTCGAATGGATCGACGGCATGGTGGCGACCGTCGTGCGCCCCTCTTACGTGGAGAGGATGGCCCCGTACATCGGCGTGCTCACCATGTACCTGCTCTGCGCCAACCTGTCTGGCCTCTTTGGCTTCAACGCGCCCACCATGAACTTCTCGGTCACGCTGTCGCTGGCCCTCATCACCTGGGTGCTCATTCAGCGCGCCGCATTCAAGACCAACGGCATCCTCGGGTACTTCAAGGGCCTGTTCGAGCCCATCCCGCTGCTGGTGCTGGGTAACGTCGCCGGCAAGTTCGCACCGCTCATCTCGATGTCGATGCGTCTGTTTGGCAACATCCTCTCGGGCTCCATCATCATGTCCCTCATCTACATGGCGACATCTGCGCTCTCGAACCTCGTCCTGGGGTGGATTGGCGTCTCCTTCAACATCTTCGGTGTTGTCATAGCGCCCGTGTTCCACGCCTACTTCGACGTGTTCTCGGGGTTCATCCAGATGTTCATCTTCATCTCTCTCACCATGGCGTTTGTGTCCAATGAGTTGGGCGACGAATAGGAGGAAACAAAGAATGGATATCACCAGGGGTTTGATTGCCATCGCGGCGGCCATCGCCGTGTTCGCCGGCTTCGGTACCGGCATCGGCGAGGGTCTCGTCGGCTCGAGGGCCGTCGAGGCGGTCGGAAAGAACCCGGAGGCCGAGGACAAGATCCGCACCATGATGATTCTCGGTGACGCAATTTCCGAGACGGTCGCAATCTACGGCCTGCTCATCGCGTTCATCCTGCTGTTCGTCTTCGCGTAAGGCGGGGGTTCGGCGTGGATATCGAAGTTGCCGAGCAACTCTTTCCCAACGTCTTGACGATCGTCACGCAGCTCTGTGCCACCGGCGTGCTGCTGTACTTCGCCGTGAAGTACCTCTGGAACCCGGCTCGCGAGATGCTGACCAAGCGTCAGGATCTGATGCAGAGCAAGATCGATGACGCGGAGCGCATTCGAGAGGCTGCCTCCGAGGAGAAGGCGACGGTTGATGCCGAGCTGAGGGACCTGCAGGCTCGCGCCAAGGGCATGGTCGAGAACGCCAAGAGCGAGGCCAACTCCGAACGGGAACGCATCCTGGAGGAGGCGAACCGTCAGGCCGAGGCCACCCTCGAGCATGCGAACGCCGCCATCGAGAAGCAGCGCGCGGAGCTGCGCCGCGACATCCAGCAGGAGATCGTCGATGTCGCCCTTGCAGCGAGCACGATGTTGATGGGCAAGGAGACGCTCGAAGAGCAGGACCAGCGCGCGATCGAGTCCTTCGTGAGGGAGATTCAGGATGAATCAGGTCGCTGAGCGCTACGCGCAGGCGTTCTTCGCGCTGGCCAAGGAGGAGGACAGGGTCGCCTCGCTCAAGGGTGAGGCAGTCGCCCTCAGGGCGGCCTGCGACCGTGACCTCGTCCGTCTGCTGGACTTGCGCTCGGTCAGCAAGGAGGAGAAGAAGGCCCTCTTCAAGGAGAGCCTCCCAGGTGCCGACAAGTACCTCCTGAACTTCCTCTTCCTGCTGGTCGACACGGGGAGGGCGCGCTACCTTCCCGAGATACTCGATAGGTTCGTGGCGTACTGCAACGAGGACCTGAACATCCAGGAAGCCACGGTCTGGTCGGCCCGACCTCTGACCGAGGCGGAGTCCCAACAGATCGCGGACGCCATCGGCCGCAAGTACGGCAAGGAAGTCGAGATCACCAACAAGATCGACGAGAGCCTGCTTGCAGGAACGCGAATCTTCATCGATGGGCGTGTCTACGACTCTTCCCTCAAGGCGCGGGTCAAGTCCCTGCGGGAAGAGCTGCTGAGAGAGAGCTGGTGAGGAAGTGGACCTTAAGCCACACGAGATTAGCGCCCTGATCAAGGAGCGCATCAAGAACTACGAGGACAAGATCGAGACCGATGACGTCGGTCGCGTCATCACCGTTGGTGACGGCATCGCCCTCGCGCAGG
This sequence comes from uncultured Atopobium sp., assembly GCA_946647055.1. Next base: position 4,096 of record CAMPCT010000114.1, read on the forward strand.
GTCTCGAGAAGGCCATGGCGTCGGAGCTGGTCGAGTTCGAGGACGGGACCATGGGCATGATCCTGAACCTCGAGGAGGAGTCGGTCGGCATCGTCATCCTTGGTAGCGACGAGAACATCAAGGAGGGCCAGTCCGTCAAGCGCACCAGGCAGATTGCCGAGGTGCGGGTTGGTGACGAGATGCTCGGTCGCGTCGTCAACGCGCTGGGCGAGCCCATCGACGACATGGGCCCCATCGCGAGCGAGAAGTACCGTCCCATCGAGCGCGTTGCCCCGGGCGTCATGACGCGCAAGAGCGTCCACCAGCCCCTCATGACGGGCCTCAAGGTCGTCGACTCGATGATTCCCATCGGCAAGGGCCAGCGAGAGCTCATCATTGGCGACCGTCAGACCGGCAAGACCGCCATCGCCATCGACACGATCATCAACCAGCGGGGCAAGGACGTCCTGTGCATCTACGTGGCCATCGGGCAGAAGGCCTCCACGGTCGCGCAGCTGGTCGAGAAGCTACGCCAGGCCGACGCCATGGAATACACGACGGTCGTCGTCGCCACGGCCTCCGAGTCGGCCCCGATGCTCTACATCGCCCCGTACGCGGGCTGCGCCATCGCCGAGGAGTGGATGGAGCAGGGCAAGCACGTGCTCATCGTCTACGATGACCTCTCCAAGCACGCCGTCGCCTACCGCGCCATGTCGCTTCTGCTGCGTCGTCCGCCCGGACGCGAGGCGTTCCCCGGCGACGTCTTCTACCTGCATTCGCGCCTGCTGGAGCGTGCCTGCAAGCTCAACGACGACCTTGGTGGCGGGTCCATCACGGCCCTGCCGATCGTCGAGACGCAGGCCGGCGACATCTCCGCGTACATCCCGACCAACGTCATCTCCATCACCGACGGCCAGCTCTTCCTGCAGACCGAGCTGTTCAACGCGGGCGTGCGCCCGGCCGTCGACTCCGGCCTGTCGGTCTCGCGCGTCGGCTCCGCCGCCCAGACCAAGGCCATGAAGGCGGTCGCCAAGTCGCTCAAGCTCGAGCTCGCCCAGTACGCGGAGCTCCTGAGCTTCACGCAGTTTGGCAGCGACCTCGACCCGATCACCCAGAAGGCGATCGACCACGGCGCCCGCCTGCAGGCGGTCCTCATCCAGCCCCAGTATTCGCCGCTGACCATGCCCCTGCAGGTCGTCTCGCTCTATGCGGTCGAGAACGGCTTCATGGACAAGATCGAGGTCGAGCAGGTCGCGGACTTCGAGCGTGCCCTGCATCGTGAGGTCCAGGAGAACCATGCCGGCCTCCTCGACGCGATCGACGAGAAGGGCGTCCTCGACGACGAGATGGTCGAGGAGCTGCGCGGGGCCATCAGCAAGGCACTTGACGATTACCTGATTGCCAACGAGGCGAGGTAGCATGGCAGGCAACCGACAGGCGATTCAGGCGAGGATCCGCTCCGTCAGGTCGACGAAGAAGATCACGAAGGCGATGCAGATGATCGCCAACTCGAAGCTGTCCAAGCAGCGCAAGCTCATGGAGGCGAACCGCACCTATGCGCAGGAGCTGCAGGGGCTTGTCAGCGAGATCCTGAGGTCTGGCAGGGACGTGGAGTCCGAGTTCCTCAAGGAGCACCAGAGCGACGCAGCCTTCACGGTCTTCTTCTGCTCTGATCTGGGCCTGTGCGGAGGTTACAACTCGAACGTCACCAAGTTCGCGCTGGAGAACCTCCGGAAGGAGGACCCGATCTTGGTGGTCGGGACGCACTCCTACTCGCTGATGCGCCGTGAGGGCTTCAACATCGTCAACGACGAGCCCATCTCCATGGACGCCATGAACGAGTCGACGCTGACGAAGGCCACCAACGATGCCATCAGGCGTTACCTGAACGACGAGGTCGGCAAGGTCCAGGTGTGCTACACGAGGTTTGTCAACACCCTGACCTTCCTGCCGACGCTGAACGTGCTGCTTCCCTATGAGGACAAGGCAGGCGCGTCCAACGAGGAGTTCAGGCGTCTCCCCGACATCATCTTCGACCCCAGCGCCGACGAGGTGCTCGACCAGCTGATCATCCAGATGGTCCACAACGTCACCTATTCCAACTCCCTCGAGACGAGGACGGCGGAGCAGGGTTCGAGGCGCCTGGCGATGGACACGGCGACCGATAACGCCGCCGAGCTCGAGGACAAGCTCGTGCTCCAGTTCAACCAGGCCCGTCAGGCGGCAATCACGCAGGAGCTGACCGAGATCGTCGGCACTGCGAACGCACTGTGAAAGAGGAAGTGATGATGAGCAGCGAAGGCAAGATCACCCAGGTCATTGGACCTGTCGTCGACATTCGCTTCGAGGGCGGCAGGCTTCCCAACCTGAACAACGCCATCGAGGTCTACAACGAGGATGGCAGCCACGTCATCGTCGAGGTCGCCCAGCACACGGGCGACGACACGGTGCGCTGCATCTCCATGGCCGCGACGGACGGCCTGGTGCGCAACAGCCGTTGCGTCGACACGGGCGGCCCCATTGCGGTTCCCGTGGGCAAGGAGGTCCTGGGCAGGATGTTCAACGTCCTGGGCGAGCCCATCGACGGCCTTGGTGACGTCGACCCCGAACTCACGCGCATGCCGATCCACCGCAACGCCCCCACGTTTGCCGACCAGGCGACGGCCTCCGAGATTCTCGAGACGGGCATCAAGGTCATCGACCTGCTCTGCCCGTACGCCCGCGGCGGCAAGATCGGCCTGTTTGGCGGCGCCGGCGTTGGCAAGACGGTCCTCATGCAGGAGCTCATCCACAACATCGCCATCGAGCATGGCGGCCAGTCGGTCATCGCCGGCGTGGGCGAGCGCACCCG
>CAMPCT010000115.1 GCA_946647055.1 uncultured Atopobium sp.
CCTGTCCAACGGCTGGGTCGTCGACAAGGGCGCCGGCTTCTGGACCCTCAAGAGGGGCAAGCACCACTACACGCCGAGCAAGTACGAGTACGACTCGATCGTGAAGAACAACGGCTGGAAGGCCGAGGGCATCAAGTTCTACGTCATCAAGAAGTAGGGGAGAGCCACACGCTACCTAGAGGGGCCGCCACAAGGCGGCCCCCCTTTCTCGTGGAGGAAGTATCCCCAAGGTCACATTGGGTACAATCCATGCGAACGCGACCACGGACACAGCACCCAGGAGCCACCCATGGCATCGATGAACGAGAAGGACTACTACGAGGTACTTGGCGTCTCGCAGGAGGCCACGACCGAGGAGATCCGCAAGGCCTTCCAAAAGAAGGCGCGCACCCTCCATCCCGACGTCAACAAGGAGCCAGACGCAGAGGAGCGCTTCAAGGAGGTCTCCGAGGCCTACGCGGTCCTCTCCGACGAGGACAAGCGTCGTCGCTACGACGCCATGCGCTCGGGGTCTCCCTTCGCCGGCGCCCAATGGTCGACGCCCTCGAGCTCTCAGGGCTACGGAGGCTATACCAGTTATGGCGAGTGGCCCTTCGACGGCTTCCCCTTTGGCACGTACCGCCGCACGTCCTCGCAGACGCGTTCGCGCGCCTTCAACCCACATGCCGGAAACGACGTCGTCTACGAGCTCACGCTCGACTCCAAACAGGCGGCCGAGGGTTGTCGCCGCGGCATCACCTACAACCACTATGCCCCCTGCACCCACTGCGACGGCAAGGGCTCGGTGCATGCGGAGCACTCGGCGACCTGCCCCACCTGCAACGGCACGGGCCGCATCACGCTCGACCTCCAGGACCTGCTGGGCTTTGGCGTCATGAACATGACCTGCCCCGAGTGCGAGGGCTCGGGACGCGTCGTCGTCGACCCCTGCGACGAGTGCGGGGGATCCGGTCGCGTCCTCACCGCGAGCGAGATCGTCGTTGACATCCCCGCAGGCGCGCACGATGGCACCGAGGTGCGTGTCAGCGGCATGGGCAATGCCGGCACCAATGGCGAGGCCGCGGGCGACTTCGTCTGCCGCGTCGCCGTGCCTGCGGAGCGGCTCGACTATGCGCAGTCGATGGGCTTCCGCCTGCTGGGGTTCACGATTCCCTTTGTTGCGCTGGGCATCATAACGGGCCTCACCTCGGCAATCATGCCCATCATCATGTTCCCGCTGGTCATTGGCCTCTTCTTCGTGCTGTCGCGAGGGGTCCTCGGGCACAACGTCGGCTGGTGGCGCAATGCCTGGCGAACGGTCATGAGCGGCGCGACGGGCGGCCTCATGTGGGCGCTCATGTACACGATGATGGCGACCTGCTCGGCGAGTCTCTTCCGCTAGCGAGGCACCCGCGCGGTATCCCCACGGCGCATGTTTACAGAGCCGTTACCCGCGCACGGTGCATATCGGCTATCCTACCTTTACTGCACTAAAGTAGAGGGAGGACAACCATGACCACCATGAACCGCCGCCAGTTCCTTGCCCTTGCAGCCGCCAGCCCTGCGCTGTTCAGCCTTGCCGCCTGTGGCAACAAGGTCGTCACGTGGGACGGCACCAACTTCAAGCACGGCTTCGACAAGGACTTCCCGCCGTACTCCTACATCGACGACAACGGCGAGACCACCGGCTTCGACGTCGAGCTGGCACAGGCCGTCTGCGAGTACTACGGCTGGACCTACGTGCCCGTGCCCGTCAACTGGGACTCCAAGGACGCCGAGCTCAACTCCGGCAGCTGCGACTGCATCTGGTCCGGCTTCACCAAGAGCCCCGCGCGCGAGTCCTCCTACTGCTGGAGCGAGCCCTACTCCATCAACACCCAGATGATCATGGTCAAGGAGGACTCCGACATCCAGACCCTCGAGGACCTTGCGGGCAAGAAGGTGGGCGTCCAAACCGGCACCTCCGCCTACGACATGCTCGAGGCCTCCGAGGCAGACGGCGGCTGCGCCGAGCTGGCCGAGACCTTTGCCTCCGTCGAGGTGTTCGACACCTACACCATCGCCGTCACCGACCTCATGGCCGGTGCCATCGACGCAGTCGCCATCGACGTCACCACTGGCAACTTCCAGATGTCCAACCAGGGCGGCCTGCGCTACCTCGACGAGGAGCTTGGCGACGAGGTCTATGCCATCGGCTTCCGCACCAACGAGACCGACCTTCGCGACCAGGTCAACGCCGCGCTCGAGGCGCTCGCCGCCGACGGCACGATGGACGCCATCGGCCAGAAGTACGAGGACATCTACGAGAACCTCTCGATGATCTAGTCCTGCCTGCTTCGGCGCGAAAGCTTCACAAGGGTCCGCGTCGCCAGGGCCTCAAGCCTTGGACGGCGCGGACTTCGCTGACATTCGACCCCAGGAGATGCGATGACGCTATCCACCATGCTCGCGACCATGGCCTCTGGCATGCTGCGGACCTTCGCGGTGTTTGCGCTCACCCTGATCGGCTCGCTGCCCCTCGGCATGGTCGTCGCGTTGCTCAAGAAGTCGCGGTTTGCCGTGGTGCGCGGCATCATCAACGTCTACATCTCCATCATCCGCGGCACCCCGCTCATGCTCCAGCTGCTGGTCTGGTACTTTGGCCCGTACTACCTGTTTGGCCTCAACATCGGCAACTGGCGTTTCCCAGCGCTCATCTTTGGCTTCGTGGTCAACTACGCCGCCTACTTCGCCGAGATCTATCGTGGTGGCATCGAGTCGATTCCCGTCGGGCAGTACGAGGCCGCCGAGGTCCTGGGCTACACCCGCGCCCAGACCTTCATGCGCATCATCCTGCCACAGGTCATCAAGCGCATCATGCCGTCCGTCACCAACGAGGTCATCACCCTGGTCAAGGACACCTCGCTGGCCTTCACTCTGGCCTACCAGGAGGTCTTCTCGCTCGCCAAGCAGATCTCGGCGTCCCAGACCTCGTTCATGCCCTTCTTCATCGCGGGCGTGTTCTACTTCGTGGCCAACTACGTCGTCGAGTTTGCCATGGCCCGCATCGAGAAGTCGATGGACTACTACAAGTAGGCGACCCTGCGACCGCATGAGAGGGATGGAACTTGCATGATCCTCGAGATGAACAACATCAAGAAGCAGTTCGGCGACAACGTGGTCCTCAAGGACATCTCGTTTGGCGTTGACAAGGGCGAGGTCGTGAGCGTCATCGGGCCGTCGGGCTCCGGCAAGTCAACGCTGCTGCGCTGCGCCACCTTCCTCGAGACCGTCGACGGAGGCGAGATTCTCTACATGGGCGAGCGCGCAGCATGGACCGATGCGTCTGGCGCCGCGACCTACGTCTCGCCCAAGGAGCTGCGTCACTTCCGCAGCTACTACGGCCTCGTCTTCCAGCAGTTCAACCTCTTCCCGCACTACAGCATCCTGCAGAACCTCACCGACGCCCCCATCCACGTGCAGGGACGCAGCAAGGAGGATGCTGAGGAGACGGCCATGGAGCTGCTGGCCAAGATGGGCATCGCCGACAAGGCCAGCGCCTATCCCTACCAGCTCTCCGGTGGCCAGCAGCAGCGCGTCGCCATCGCCCGCTCGCTTGCCATGAAGCCCGAGATTCTCTTCTTCGACGAGCCCACGTCGGCGCTCGACCCCGAGCTCACCGGTGAGGTCCTCAAGGTCATCCGCCAGCTGGCTGACGAGCACATGACCATGGTGGTCGTCACTCACGAGATGCCCTTCGCCAAGGCCGTGAGCAACCGCGTGCTCTTCATGGACGGAGGCGTCATCGTCGAGCAGGGCACCCCGCAGGAGGTCTTCGACAACCCGCGGGAGGAGCGCACCAAGCAGTTCCTGCGCGTGTTCGAGCGGTAGGGGAGCGCCGCGATGCTTCCGAGCCACGTCATCTATGACCCCACGGGCAACGTCACCGCGCTCGTGGAGGATTCCTTTGACGTTGCCGACCAGCCAGCCGTCGCAAACGCCATCCAGCAGGCGCATCCCGAGGTCGAGCAGGTCGGGTTCGTGCATGAGGTGCTGGTTGACGAAGCTCCCGCCAACGTCACGCTCCGCATGGCCGGGGGCGAGTTCTGTGGCAACGCGACCATGTGCGCTGCCGTGTGGTGGGCTCGCCAGCATGGCGGACACGACGTCCTCGTCCGCGCCTCGGGGGCACCAGAGCCCGTACGGGTTTCCGTCGATCAAGAAGACGAAGGCTCATACGCCTGCAGCGTGAGCATGCCGTACGCCCTCAGCTTCTGTGACGTTGAGCTCACGCACATGGACATGACGGGAGTCCTCCCGTTGGTACACCTCGACGGCATCTCCCACCTCGTCGTCGTACCTGGCTCGGGATTCTTCGACCTCCTCTGCCGCTGTGGTGAGGCCGAGCATGCCGTCAGGCGCTGGTGTGAGGAGCTGGGAACGGACGGGCTGGGGCTCATGTTCCTTGACGGCAGCGGCCCCACGCGCAGGCTCGTCCCCCTCGTCTACGTCCCGGGAGCCGGCACCTGCTTCTGGGAGCGCTCGTGTGCGAGCGGGAGCGCGTCCGTGGGCATGTGGCTTGCCCACGAGGAGGGTGCCGCCGTCGATGTCGACCTCGTGCAGCCAGGAGGAACCCTGCACGTGACGTGCGATCCAACGACACGGCAGGCATGGCTCTCCGGGCACGTCAGGGTCTGAGAGAGCAGAGCCACGAACCATCTTGCGCAATTCCCATGCGTGGCGCCTCAGCCTCGTGCTTCGGGGTACAATCCTTTATCGCATGAGTGATGGACAGGATTTTGCGAGGTACGTGTTTTGCAACCGTCAAAGGACTACTACGAGGTGCTCGGCGTCGACAGGGACGCCGACGCAAAGACCATCAAGCGCGCATTCTTGCGCAAGGCACGTGAGGTTCACCCGGACGTCTCCGACGCGCCCGATGCCGAGGAGCGCTTCAAGGAGGTCAATGAGGCGTACTCCGTCCTCTCGGACGAGCAGCGTCGTGCCAACTACGACCGCTTTGGCGACCCCGATGGCCCCACCGGCTTTGGCGGTGGGTCCGGCTACGTCGACATGTCTGACATCTTTGGCGGGTTTGGCATGGGCGACATCTTCTCGTCGTTCTTTGGGGGCGGCATGGGCGGCAGCGGTGGTCGCGCCGCACGCACCCGCGGCCGCGACATGGGCGTCACCCTGCGCATCACCCTTGCCGAGGCAGCTGCCGGCTGCACCAAGACCATCGCCTATGACCGTCTTGCCCCCTGCGAGGACTGCAACGGCCTGGGCGTGGGCGAGGGTGGCTCGGTGCATGTGTGCGACCGCTGCCATGGCTCTGGCACCGTCGTGACCGTCCAGCGCACCATCCTCGGCTCCATGCAGACCCAGACCACCTGCCCAGACTGCGGTGGCTCGGGCCAGGTCGTCGACAATCCCTGCGAGACCTGTGGCGGGCAGGGACGCGTGCCAAACCGCGAGCGCGTCGAGGTCAAGATTCCCGCTGGCGCCCGTTCGGGCATGACGGTCACCGTCACCGACAAGGGCGAGGCTGGCGTTCGTGGCGAGCGCGGTGGCGACCTGGTGGTCACCATCGCCATCGAGCCCAACGAGACCTTCCAGCGTCAGGGAGACGACCTCGTGTGCCGCCTCGACGTAGATGCAATCGACGCAATCCTTGGCACCACCGTCGAGATGCCCGGCATCCTCGAGGGCGAGGTCGTCACCATCGAGGTTCCGGCCGGATGCCAGCACGCCCAGCCCATCACCGTGGCCGGCATGGGCATGCCCAGCCCCTACGGCTCCTACCGCGGCAACCTCATCGCCGTGGTGGGCATCCAAGTCCCCACGGACCTCACGGAGGAGCAGCTCGTCACCCTGCGCGAGATTGCCGACGAGCGTCGTGGTGAGGCCGAGGAACCCGTCGACGATGGCGAGGATACGAGTGGCTTCTTTGGCCACCACAAGCGCAAGCCGCGCCCCAAGCGCAAGGGGAAGAAGTGATGCAAGGCGGGCCAGAGGTCGCACGTGAACCCCGCGTCGCCTTCGTCAACCTTGGGTGTCGCGTCAACCGCGTCGAGGTCGATGACATAGCCGCTCGTCTCGAGTCGCTGGGCGCCCGCGTGACCTCCCTTGAAGAGGCGGACGCCGTCGTCATCAACACCTGCGCGGTCACCGGCGAGGCCGAGACCAAGACGCGCAAGGCCATACGCCATGCCGCGGGCCTGCCCACCTCACCGCAGGTATTTGCCACGGGATGCGTCGTGAACCTCTTTGCCGACGAGGTGTCTACCTTGGCCGACAACGTGACCTGCGTGGCCGACAAGACCCGCGTGGCTGATGAGGTCGCCTCCTATCTGGGTCTCCTTGGATCCGATGCGGCGATCGAGCACCCCTGCCTGAGCGTCACGCCCACGGGGCGTACGCGTCCCGGTATCAAGGTACAGGACGGCTGTGACAACCGCTGCTCCTACTGCATCGTCTGGAAGGCGCGCGGGCCGGCGCGGTCGGTCGCGCCCGAGCAGGTCCTCGCCAGCGTCCGCGAACAGCTTGCGCGAGGAGCTCGCGAGGTCGTGCTCACGGGCATCAACCTGGGCCGCTATGAGTCACGTGATGCCAGCGGCAGCATGGTCGACGTCACCAGGCTCCTCAGGATCCTCCTTGAGGAGACAGACGTCGGCCGCATCCGCCTCTCGTCCATCGAGCCGCAGGATGTCTCTGACGAGCTGCTCTGCCTCATCGGGCGGTCCGACGGCCGTGTGGCGCCATTCCTGCACATTCCCCTCCAGGCAGGATGCGACAGGACGCTGCGACGCATGGCGCGCACGTATGACACCGCCTTCTACCAGGACCGCGTCAACACCGCACGCGACCTTGTAGGGGAGGACCTCTCGCTTGGTTGCGACCTCATCGTGGGCTTCCCCGGCGAGACGG
>CAMPCT010000116.1 GCA_946647055.1 uncultured Atopobium sp.
ACGCGCGGCTCCAACTCCGACATGGGGCGCGGCGGCACGTTCGACCTCGTGGTGATAGACGAGGCGCAGAGCTACACCGACGCGCAGGACGCGGCGCTCTCGCCGCTCAACAGCGCGGCGCCGCACGGCAGCCCGCAGACCATCCTCATGGGGACGGTGCCCGACCCCGCCGCCGCCTACAAGGGCGAGCGGTTCGCGTCCATCCGCTCCATGCTCCACGACGACCCCTACGCGGGCGCCTGCATCCACGAGTGGTCCGTCCCCGAGATGGGCGACCCGATGGACGTGGCGCGCTGGTACCGCGCCAACCCGTCGCTGGGCTACCAGCTGCTGGAGTCGGCGCTGGAGCGCGACGCCCGCATCATGGCGCCCGACGCGTTCGCGCGCGAGCACCTGGGATGGTGGCCCGAGCGCACGGTGCTGCTCGACCTGCCGATAAAGCAGGCCGACTGGGCGGCATGCGAGGGCAGGTCGCCCGAGCGCGGCGGCATCGTCTGCTACGCCGTGAAGTTCAGCCCCGACGGCTCGACGGGCGCCATGGCGGCATGCCACCGCAGGGAGGGGCGCGCGCCGTTCGTCTACATCGTCGAGGCGCGCTCGCTCGCGGGCGGGCTCGGATGGTTCGTGGACTCGCTCTCCAAGGTGGCTGGCGAGGCCGCCCAGATCGTCATCGACGGCCAGAGCAACGCGCAGGCGCTCAACGACCGCCTGCTCGCCGCCCACGTGCCGCGGCAGTGCATCATCCGCCCGAGGACGGGCGACGTGATAGCCGCCTGCTCGTCGTTCGCCAACGCCGTCAAGGAGCGCGCCGTGGAGCACTACGGCCAGCCGCTCCTCGACGCGAGCGCCACGGGGTGCACCCGCAGGCGCATCGGCTCCAACGGCGGCTGGGGCTTCCAGTCGGAAGACGACGCCGACGCCACGCTCGTCGAGGCCGCGTGCCTCGCGTACTGGGCGGCCATGACGACCAAGCGCAAGCCCGGAAGGAAGGCCATAGTCAGATGATCAAGCTACCGATGCAGGTCTCGGCGGCGGGCGGGCTCCGCGACGCCGACCGCGACCTCGTGCGCAGGCTCGTGGACGAGTGGGAGCGCCACTCGCGCCGCAACGAGCTGCGCCACGCCTACTACATCATGCACAACAGGCTCGTCGACCTCGGCATCAGCGTGCCGCCCGAGCTGCGCAACCTCAACGCCGCGTGCGGATGGGGCAAGAAGTGCGTGGACGTCATGGTCGAGCACTCCAAGTTCGACGGCTTCACCGCCGCCGACGCCGACGTGCAGGCCGAGCTCGACGCCATGCAGCGCGCCAGCAGGATGCGCACGCTCTACCGCAAGGCCGCGACCTCGGCGCTGGAGCAGTGCTTTGCGCTGTGGTTCGTCTCCGCCGACGACGACGGGACGCCGCGCGTCCACGCCTACCCCGCGAGCTGGTGCGGCGTCACGTGGGACTACGCGGCGGGCGACATAGAGGCCGCGTGCTTCATCGTATCCATGCGCAAGGTGCGCGGCGGCGGGCTCGTGCCCGACTGGGTGAACGTGGCGACCGCCGAGAACCTCATCCGCATCCGCCGCGACGGCGGCGCATCCTGGACGGCGGAATATGAGCCACATGGGCTCGGGCGCGTCCCGTGCTTCGCGATGGCATACGAGCCGACGCTCCAGCGCCCGCTCGGCGCGTCGCGCATCACCCGCGAGGTCATGGGCTACATCGACTCGGCGGTGCGCGCCAACGTCAACGAGGAGATAGCCTCCGCGTTCGCGGCATCCGCGCAGAAGTACCTGCTCGGCACCGACGGCGACCCGTTCGAGGCCGTGAGCCGCTGGGACGCCTACATCGGCAACATCTTCAATATCGACCGCGACGAGAACGGCGACGTGCCGACCTACGGCCAGCTGCCGCAGCCGAGCATGCAGCCGCTCTCCGACCATTGGCGCCTGCTCTGCGGGCGCATGAGCGCCGCGACGGGCATCCACGTCTCCCAGTTCGGGCAGGTGCACGACCAGCCCTCGTCGAGCGACGCCATCTACGCGGAGAACGAGCCGCTCATCCTCAAGGTCAAGGACTGGAACGAGGACGCGGGCGACGTGCTCTCCGACGTGGCCGTCGCCATGCTCGCCACCGAGCGCGGCACCACGTTCGCCGAGGCGCGCAGGGAATCGCCCGCAATCATGGCGCGGTTCAGCAACCCGGCCATGCCCACGCTCGCGCAGCAGACCGACTCCGCCGTCAAGATCGCGTCGATGGTGGACGGCTTCTCGTCCACTCCGACGTGGTGGGAGCTCAACGGCTTCTCGCAGGAGGAGCGCGAGCGCATCGACCGCGAGCTCGCGCGCGTGAACGCGAACCGCACGCTGCTCGACTTGATGGGGGCATCGGATGGCGACGATAACGCGCTCTAAGCTCGCAGCCTACAGGCGCGCGGTGCAGGCGGCGCAGGGAAACGCCGCGGAGGCGGCGCGCAGGGCGCTCGCGAGATGGGATGCGGCCAACCCGACCGCCACCGTCGAGCAGGCCCGCGAGGCCGCAATCCGCATCGCGCAGGCCGCGGTGGACGCATACGGCGGCGCGGCGTCCAGCGCGTCGTGCGCGCTCTTCGACTCCGTGATGGAGGCCGAGGGCGTGAATGTCGGCGCGGCCCGCATGGCGTCGACCGCCGCGAGGCATGGAGCCGTCGAGGGCACCGTGCACCGCGTGGCGGGGGCGCTGGACGGCTCGCCCGAGTCGTTCGAGGCGTTCTCGCAGGCCATCGGGCAGCTCGCATCCCGCGAGGTCAAGCTGGCCGCCGACCTCACCGTCGAGCAGAACGTGGAGCGCGCCACCAAGACCAGAGCGGGCCGCAGGGTGCGCTACGCGCGCGTCCCGGGCGGCTCCGACCCGTGCGCATGGTGCGCCATGCTCGCGAGCCGCGGCTTCGTGTACATGAGCGCCGAGAGCGCATCGGCGGCGAGCCACCACCACTGCTCGTGCTCCATCGTGCCGGGCGTGAGCGGCTCGACGAAGGTGGACGGCTACGACCCCGGCTACTACAAGGGCGTCTGGGCGTCCAAACGCTGAGCGATTCTAAGGCGTTCCAAGGCTTTGGAAGATGCGCCCCCGACTCGGGGGCGTCTTCATATGAGAGCACGCCCGAAACGGGCGCAGGATGCCCCGAAACGGGGCGGGAAGGACGGCATCGATGGCAGACGAGAACATCCAGCAGACGCAGCAGGGGGACGGCGCCGCAACGGAGCCCGACTGGAAGGCCCTCTACGAGCAGGCCGCCGCGGACGCGGAGAAGTGGAAGGCCATGAGCCGCAAGAACGAGGCAAAGGCCAAGGGCAACGCGGACGCCGCGGAGCAGCTGGCCGACCTCTCCGAGCGCCTAGCCGCCATCGAGGCGGAGAACGGGGCGCTCAAGGCGCAGGCGGCGCGCACGGAGCTCGTCTCCAAGGTCGCCGCATCGACGGGCGTGCCCGAGGCCATCGTGGCATCGCTCGCCGCGAACGACGAGGACGCGCTGACGCGGGCCGCAACGGCCATCGCCGACTCGTTCAAGCCCAAGGGCGGCGCCCCCAAGGCGCCCGAGGCGGGACGCTTCCCGCAGGACGGCGCGGAGCACGACGACATCCACGAGCTCGCGCGCCAGCTTTTCAACCGCAACTAAGGAAGGAGCGCCACCATGGCAGCTACCGGCACCAGCAGCTTCATCAACGCAAACTTCACCCTCCCCGGCGAGATCGCCGAGGGCATCTGGAAGAAGGCCCAGTCCCAGTCCACCATCGCCCGCCTCGCGGGCGCGCAGCCGCAGAAGTTCGGCAAGACCAACGTGATGGTCCTCTCCGCCGCCCCCAAGGCCGAGCTCGTGGGCGAGTCCGCCCAGAAGGGCGAGACCCCCTCGACCTACGCGAGCAAGGTCGTGACCCCGCTCAAGCTCCAGGTCACCATGCGCGCGTCCAACGAGGTCATGTGGGCCGACGAGGACTACCAGGTCGGCATCCTCGCCGACATGGCCGAGAACGCGGGCATCGCGCTCGGACGCGCCCTCGACATCGTGGGCTACCACAAGATGAACCCGCTCACGGGCACCGTCTCGCAGGCCGTGGCCGAGGGCATCTGCGACACCACCAACAGCGCCACCCTCGCCAGCGGCAAGTACGACGCCGCCATCGAGGCCGCAGCGGGCCTCGTCATCGCCGACGGCTACACCCCCACGGGCATCGCGCTCGACCCCGTGTGCGCCTACGGCCTCGGCTCGCAGCGCGACGGCGAGTCCCGCAAGCTGTACCCCGAGGTCGGCTTCGGCACCAACATGACCAGCTTCCTCGGCATCAACGCAGCCGTTGGCGACACCGTCTCCGCCAAGCAGGAGGCGGCAACCGCCACCAACGTCCTCGCCATCGTGGGCCAGTTCGACGCGTTCCGCTGGGGCGTCCAGCGCGACATCGCCGCCCACCTCATCGAGTTCGGCGACCCCGACGGCCTCGGCGACCTCCAGCGTCTGAACCAGATCGCCATCCGCGCCGAGATCGTCTACGGCATCGGCATCATGGACCTCGACGCGTTCGCCAAGGTCGTCTCCGCCTAAAGGAGGGCGCCATGCGCTACATCCACATCCCGACGGCCACGCCCGTCGAGTGCGACCGCGAGCTCGACCCCGCCATCTACAGGAAGGTGGACGGGCCCGCGCCCAAGGCGGAGCCCAAGCCCGCGCCCAAGCGCAGGGCATCCAAGCCCAAGAAGGCCGCAGAGTAAGGAGGCCGCCATGGAGGCGTTCGCAACCGTGGAGCAGCTGGAGGCGGGCTGGCGCGCCCTCTCGGAGGACGAGCAGGCCGTCGCGTCCGAGCTGCTCGACCGCGCCTCGGCGCAGCTCGCGTCCATGCTCTCGCAGAAGGGCATCGCGATCGTGGACGGCGACGAGGTGCAGCAGCTCAACCTCTGCACCGCCGTCTGCAACATGGTGCGGCGCTCCATGGCGTCCTACGGCGCCGAGGGCGTCCAGACCATGCAGCAGAGCATCGGCAGCACGAGCGCGTCCGTCACGTGGAGCAACCCCGACGGCGCGTTCTATCTGAGCAAGAACGACAAGATCGCGCTCGGCCTGCTCGGCAGCGGCGGGTACCGCAGCGTGCGCGCGCGCACGTTCGCCGACGGGGAGGCGGTCTAGATGCTCTCGGGCATGCCCATGCTCGGCGGCATCAAGATGGCGCCGCTCCCCGCGTCCGTCATGCCGTCCACCCTCTCCGTGCGCGAGCGCATCGAGGACGACGAGCACGGCGGCTCCTACGGCAACGCCTACTCCATCGCCCACGTGCGCTTCGAGCGTTCCGCAGCCATAACCGCCGAGACGGCGGCGGGCGCGCAGGGCGGCTACGTCATCGCCACGGGCATGAAGGGCCGCATCTTCATCGACGCCGAGAACAGCGAGGGCGCGCGGCAGATAGCCGAGGGCGCCCGCGTCTCCGTCGACGGCGGCGAGCCCATGGAGGCCGTGACGGTCAGCCGCTACGACAACGCCGACGGCACCTGCCACCACTGGGAGGTGGACGTCCGATGAGCGGCGGCACGTTCAAGTGGTACCCAGCCGCCCGCGCGCAGCTTGAGCGCGCGTTCCTGGGCGCGCTCACGCAGACCGCCGACGACATCGCCAAGGACGCCGAGCGCCGCGAGGTCGTGCCGCACGCCGAGGGCGCTAGGAAGCAGGGCCACACCGCGGGCAGACTCGCGTCCAGCGTCGAGGTCATGCCCGCCAAGGGCGCCAAGGGCGCGCGCATCCAGTGGGGCGCGCCGTTCGCCGCACGCGCCTACTTCCACCCCGAGTGGGAGTTCTCGCAGAACGTCCACGGCGCCGCCAAGGGCCGCTGGATGGACGACTACATGGCAGGCGGCGAGCTCTCGGGCTACGCCCGCGACCGCTACCGCGCCAACCTCGGAGGGACGGGGGTGCTGTTCAAGTGACCATCGACGACGTGATGCAATGGCTCAAATCGCTCGGCGCCCCGCAGGGCGTCGGCGGCTGGACCATGGCGCGGCTCGACTCCGCCAAGGAGCGCCGCATCGGCGTCTGGCAGCGCCCCATGCGCGACGGCATGCAGGTCGCCCTCGGGCGAGCCACGCTCGATCGCGTGAAGCACGTCCAGCTGCTCGTGCACTGGACGGGCAACGCCCACGAGACCGAGCTGGCGGCGCAGGCGCTCTACGACGCCATCGCGGCGGCGGACCATCCGACCATCGGCGGCGAGGCCGCCACGTTCATCGACCTCATGACCCCCGAGCCCGTCGACGTCGGAGCCGACGACGGGGGCATCTTCGAGCGCAGCATCTGGCTCGACATCCATCACCAACCGATCTAAGGAGGCATCATGGCCACCAACGTCACGGGCGTCTATCCCGTCCTCGAGAACCAGTTCCAAGTCGACGTCTCCAGCACCGACACCGCATCCTTCAAGAACATCGCCGACATGGAGACGTTCAGCGTGTCCATCGACAACAACGTGGAGGAGTGGACGCCCTTCACCACCGAGGGATGGACGCGCCGCCTCATGACGGGCAAGTCCATCACCATCACCGTCTCCGGCAAGCGCAACGTCGGCGACGACGGCAACGACTTCATCGCCGGGCTGTTCATGAAGAACGGGCGCGACGCCGAGTGCGACTTCAAGTGGACGTTCCCCGACGGCGCCACCCTCACCTTCGCCGACGCCGTGGTCAACGTGACCAACATGGGCGCGGGCGATTCCACCGAGGTCGCGCCGCTGGAGTTCGAGATCATGTCCAACGGCAAGCCGACCTACACGGCGGCTTAGCAAAGACGGGCGGGCGCGGCACCACATGGCCGCGTCCGCCATTTTTGGAAAGCAGTTCTGCATAAAAGGGGGAAGGAAATGCAAAA
>CAMPCT010000117.1 GCA_946647055.1 uncultured Atopobium sp.
CGCCCTGCCGGGTCCCAGTGCACGGACGCCGACCACGGGGAAGAGCTCGTCGTCCGAGAAACCCTGACCATCCTCGCGGGTGATGACCTGGGAGAGCATGACTCCGCACCGCTCGGCGGCCTCGCGGTCCTTGCTGGCCCGAGCCACGATGACGAGCGAGCGCGGGGAGTCGGGGTTGGTGCCCTGGCTGCGAATGACCTCGAGGTCGTCCCAGCCCTCCCACACGGTCATGGCCACGGCGCGCGGGGCGTCCGTCGAGTCGGTTCCGGCGAGGACGATGGCCCGCGCCCCGTCACGCTCGTGTCGCTCGACCGTGGTGTCGTTGTCGGGCATGCCATATGAGCCGAGTGTGAGCTCGCAGGGACGGTCGAGGAGCTGCGGGAGGTCGGCGCGCAGGATTCCCAGGGGCATCTCGAGGTCTGCGAGCGAGACCGACCAGGTCCAGTGGAGCTCGCGCTGGGGCTCCCATCCCAGGAGCGCGCGGCGGTAGAGGACGTCGCCCTTCTCGCCGTGCCAGAGCATGACGTTGGTACGGAGGGGCCTCGCGCCGTCCTTGGTGCGTATGACATATCCCTGAGAGTCGACGTCGGGTGCCGGCGCGGCCTCCCAGGGATAGGCCGTGTGGAAGGAGAGGCGCAGGTAGCCTTGGGCTGAGCGGGAATCTTCCCTGGGCAGGGCCACCTTGCCCGTCCGCATGACGGTGGCGCCGCTGGCCGCATGGTTGGTCAGGCAGATGCCCGGTCCCGCCAGGACCGTGCGACGGACCTCGGTGCCCTTGAGCTCGTCCCAGGGACCGATGGCCCCTTGCTCCGTCCAGAAGGGGTGGTCCTCGGGCAGCCTCAGGCACAGGAAGGCAAGGCCCATCCAGAAGGGCGATGCCGTGCACGAGTACCGCTGGATGGCGGGGGTGAATCGCCCGTAGAAGCCCAGTGAGGGGATGCCGTCCTCAAGGAAGTCCTCGCGCGAGAGGAACTGCATGAGGCAGCCCGAGCTGATGTGGCGTGCGGTGCCGGGGGAGGCCGTGGCGTTGGGGAGGAGCAGGTTGGCGGCAAAGGCCGACACGGCTGCCGCGCGATAGGCGATGCTGCGGCCCCACATGGGCATGCGGCCCTCGCGGTCGAAGAGCGCGGGAAGGGTGCCCATGAGCTCGTTTGATGCCTGCTCGAAGTGGGTGGCGACCTGGGGCAGACGCTCGTGGCCGTACCAGGCGCACCAGAGTGCCGAGAGGGTCGCGTAGCCCCACACCGAGTAGAGGTCGAATGCCTGACCGTCCCGATACCAGCCCTCACCGACGTAGTCGCCCGCCACGGAGGAGGCGAGGTCTGCGACAAGGCCCTCGTCAACCTCCTCTCCCGCAAGGTGGAGGAAGGCGAGGTCGAGCAGGTTGAAGAGGCGCCAGTTCTGGTGGACCGTGTTCCCAAGGGCGTAGCCACGCAGGAAGTCGAGAATGACGCCCTGCTCAGCGGGGGTGTAGACCTGCCAGACCTCGTCCCAGGCGAGCCACAGGCCAATCGCCAGAAGACCGCTCTCGACCGTCTGCTGGAAGAGCGCGTGGGGATTGCCTCCCTGGGCAACGAGGTCCTGGTAGGTGCCCACGCAGGCGACGTCACCGGGCGTGCAGGCAGCCAGGATGTGCCGCTGGTAGTACGCGCGGATGGGGATGCCGCCGATTTCGAGCTCGGGCTGCTCGTGGATGAGCGGCGCGGCGACGAGGAACGTGCGGACGAGCCCCTCGAAGCGCTCAGCGTCGCGGGCGACCTTGCCGTCCAGGGGATGGGGGTAGCTCACCTCGTGCTCGCGGTGGGGAAAGACGAGCTGGTCATCGGGGCCTGAGAGGTGTGCGAAGGCCCCTGCGAGCAGGAACAGGGCGGCCGCGACCCAGTCGTCGCGGGTGAGGCCGCAGCCGCGCGCGCCAGACGGCGGGACGAAGGGGCCCGTCTCGATGCTTGGGGGAAACTTCTCCCAGGCCTTCCTCTCGCGGGAGATGATGGCCCTGCGGCGCAGCGCGCCGAGGATTCGTCTTGGTGTGGGTATCGCCACGTTCCGCCGCCCTCTCTGCGCGTGACCCTAGCCCAGGTCCTCGGGGAAGCCCACGCGGTAGTCCTTGAAGATGACGATGCCCTCCTCCTGGGTGGCGTCGAGGTCGACGTCGGCCACGATGGCGAAGTCGGAGTCGCCATCGGCGTCGTGGATGACCTGCCGCACGTGCCAGACGTGGTCGGCAAGCTCGTCCTTGTTGTCGATGGTGAGGAACTGCCAGCTGCGGGCGTCGGCATCGAGCAGGACCTCGTCGTGCTCGGCGAAGAAGGCGTCGATGGCCGTCTGCCAGCGCGGCTTGCGCCAGCCCCAGTCGGCGTCGAGCTCGCCCAGGGCCTCGGCGTCCTCGGCTGCGATGAGGCGCACGCGTGCGAAGAGGGCGTTGCGCACCAGCAGGGTGAGGCCGCGGCGGTCGCGCACGACCTCGTCCTCGGGCACGGGTGCGGCCCCCGCCTCGATGACGCCGGCGCCGCCACCCGCCCACTCGTCGAGCAGGCTGGAGTCGACGGTGCGCACCACGAGGCCCAGCCAGGACACGATGTCGGTCAGGCGGTCGTCGTACTTCTCGGCAGGCACCGTGCGATCGAGCACGCGGTAGGCGTCGGACAGGTAGCGCAGCAGCAGCCCCTCGCTCTTGGCGATGCCGGCGCGCTGGATGTAGCCCTTGAAGTCGGAGGCCGTCTCGACCATGTCACGCAGGACGGACTTGGGCCGCAGCTCGAAGTCGCGTGCCCAGGGCACCTCGTCACAGTACTGCTCGAAGGCGGGCTCGAGCAGGTCCTCGAGCGGGCGCGGGTAGGTGACGTCCTGGATGAGCTGGATGCGCTCGTCGTACTCGACGCCCTCGGCCTTCATCTGCTGCATGGCCGCATCCTTGGCGGCCCGCTCCTGGGCGCGCAGGATCTGGTAGGGGTCCTCGAGCGTGGCCTCGGCCATCGAGATGACGTCGAGCGCGTAGTCGGGGGACTCCGGGTCCAGAAGCTCGAGCGCTGCCAGCAGGAAGGGGGAGAGGGGCTGGTCGAGGGCGAAGTCCTCGGGGATGTCGATGGTTGGGGACCACTCGTCGCCGTCCTCGCCCGCATGGCACTCGATGACGCCGGCATCGGAGAGGGTGGCAAAGACCTCGTCGGCGCGCGCCTGCAGCTTTGCCTTCTGCTCGGGGGTCTGGAGGCTCTCGTCAATCAGGCGCGACACGCGGGTCCGGGCGTCCCCTCCCTGCATGACCTCGGCGAGCACCATGGAGTTGGTCACCTTGAGGCGTGGGCGCAGGGCCTCGGGCACCGACGAGACCAGCTTCTGGAAGGTCTGCTCGTTCCAGCCGACGAAGCCTTCGGGCGGACGCTTGGTGTGGATCTTGCGGGCCTTCTTGGGGTCGCCGCCGGCCTTGGTGAGTGCCTTGGCGTTCTCGATGTCGAACTCGGTCGCCTCGGCGATGACCAGACCCTCGGTGTCGAAGCCGGAGCGACCCGCACGGCCTGCCACCTGGTGGAACTCGCGCGCGTTGAGACGGCGCTGGCGGTGGCCGTCATACTTGGCGAGCGCGGTGAGCAGGACCGTGTGGATGGGCACGTTGATGCCCACGCCCAGGGTGTCGGTGCCGCAGATTACGGGCAGCAGGCCCTGCTGGGCGAGCTTCTCGACCAGCAGGCGGTAGCGGGGGAGCAGCCCCGCATGGTGCACGCCCACGCCCGCGAGCAGCAGACGCTTGAGCGTCTTGCCAAAGGCGGTGGTGAAGCGCGTGCCCGCGACGGCCTCCTTGATGGCCTCGCGCTGCTCCTTGGTGGAGACGCCGTAGCTGGCAAGGGCCGTCGCGCTCTTGAGGGCGGCGTCCTGCGCGAAGTGGACGATGTAGATGGGGGCGTTGCCGGCGCGCAGGGCCAGTTCGACCGTGGCCTCGAGCGGCGTGTCGACGAACTGCCAGGAGAGCGGCACCGGGCGCGGGGCGTCGAGGACCAGCTCCACCGGGCGGGTGGTCTGGCGCTCGAGCAGGCCCTGGATGTCGGAGACGTCGCCCAGGGTGGCGCTCATGAGGAGGAACTGGACGTTGGGAAGGGTGAGCAGCGGCACCTGCCAAGCCCAGCCGCGGTCGGGGTCGGCGAAGAAGTGGAACTCGTCCATGGCGACGCAGCCCACGTCGGCCCTCTCGCCCAGGCGCAGGGCGTCGTTTGCCAGGATCTCGGCCGTGCAGCAGACGATGGGCGCCTCGGAGTTGATGACCGTGTCGCCGGTGATCATGCCCACGTTGTCCGCGCCAAAGAGGTCGACCAGGTCGAAGAACTTCTCGGAGACGAGCGCCTTGATGGGGGCGGTGTAGTAGGCGCGGCGGTTGGTGCACACGGACACGAAGCACATGCCCAGGGCAACGAGCGACTTGCCGGAGCCCGTGGGCGTGCCCAGGATGACGTGGGTGCCTGCGGCGATGTCGAGCAGGGCCTCCTCCTGGTGGTCCCACAGGTCGAAGCCGGCGTCTGCCGCCCAGCCCAGGAAGAGGTCGAGGGCCTCGTCGGCCGGGATGTTGGGATAGTGCTCGTCATCGGGCCAGGGGATGAGCGCCCCCAGCGAGCCCGTCTCTGCCATGTGCGTGCCTTTCTGCATATGTCTGTCTGCATTAGTGTAGCGGAGACGGGGGACAGGTTGCCGCATTCGGATGCTGTGGGCTCTCGAAGGCCATCCGCATGGGTGATATCCCAGATTGGGTAGTGTACATTTTTCAGGCTAAGGTTTATCGATTCCTGCGGTTTTGTCATTCCTTAGGTCGAATTATGTACACAGTACGATAAGGGATAACCATGCGGGAGACCTTGCCCCCCTGCTTTATTATTGTCGCATATAACACGTGTGTTATACTTCTCTAGAGAGAGGAGGTCTGCCATGGCCATGCAGACGCGAAGCGTACGGGTTGATTCCGATGCCCTAAAGCTTGCCGAGCCAGCATTTGCGGCAAACGGGACGTCGTTTTCGGGGTTCGTGCGAAAGCTCGTGGAGTACGTCGCGCAAACGGGAAGGCTGCCCAAACTCGAGAACGAGACGCCAAGTTCCGCAGACGAGGGGCTTCTTGCCTTCGAGGCCTTTGCCGAGGAACTGACGCTTTCCGTCGATGCCGGGAGGTCGTATGCCAGTGCTTCGGCACGTGACCTGCTCGCCGATGCCTTGGCGGAACGATATGTCTGAGCGAGAGATCATCATGAGCCCTGTGACGGCGGTTGTTGGCGAGATGTCACTTGACCCGCGTCGTATCCTGCTTGACACCAACGTTCTTCTCGACTATGTCGACGCACGCCGTGACGAGCATGTCACGGCTGTGGAGCTTATGCACATGGCCGTTGCGCGAGACTTGTACCTCGTTGCGCCGGCATCCTCCTATAAGGACCTGTATTACATCCTCTGTCGCTCGCTTCACAGCGAGGAGAGGGGAAGGGCGTTGCTACGAAAGCTCGTGGAGTGCGTGCCCATAGCTCCACTTGACCTGAGGGGTGCCTACCTTGCGCCGGCTTCCGCAGGTGACGAGCCTGACTTCGAGGACGGGCTCGTGAGGGAGATTGCGGAACGCGAGCGCGTGTCGGCAATCATTACGCGCGACACCGCTGCCTTTACGGGATCAAGCATCCCCAAGTTCACGCCACAGGAGTTCCTAGAGGTCATGGGGTATGTGGCCGGCTAGATGAGCACGCCGTCGCAGTGGTCGACCTCGTGCTGGATGGCCTGGGCGACGCGGCCGGTGAACGAGCGCTGGTGCGCGCGCAGGGACGTGTCCTCCCACGAGATCGTGATGCGCTTGTAGCGCGTGGTCTCGCGTGTGCCGGGCAGCGAGAGGCAGCCCTCCTCGGTGGGGTAGGGACCGCCCTTGTCGAGGATCGTCGGGTTGAGCATGACGAGGATCGAGCCGTTCTCGTCCACTATGGCGATGATGCGCTTGCGCACGCTGATCATGTTGGCTGCCATCCCCACGCAGGTAGTGCGATGTGCCTCGAGCGTGTCGACGAGGTCCTGCGCGACGGCGAGGTCGTCGGCTGTGGCCGGCTCGCTGGGTTGGCGCAGGAAGAACCGCTTGGTCATGATGGGCTTGATCATTGGGTGCCTCGCTCCTATCCCAACTTTGCCACGATCATTGCGACGGAGGCTGCGACCATGAGGGCACCGGTGATGCGCTTGAGCCGCATCGCGGGGATGCGGTTCGCGACCATCGCGGCGCCTTGTGCGCTCACCAGGGTCACTGACACGCAGATGACCAGCAGCCTGAGATCGGGCAGGCCGCGCAGCATGAAGTGGCTGACCGCCCCGATGAGCGCCGTGAACGTCATGATGCAGACGCTCGTGCCCACCGACTTCTTGAACTCGTTGCCCAGAAGGACGCTGAGGACGAAGAGCATCATGAGCCCGCCACCAGCTCCTTGGAAGCCGCAGACAAAGCCGATGTAGGCGCCGCTCAGCACCATGATGGCCGTGTCGGGGAGGGGGAGGGGGCTGTGGTCTCCCTGCTTGTCAGGCGCGGGGAAGAGTGCCAGCTTCACCCCAAGGCCCAGCACGGAGATGACCAGCCACCAACCCATGATGGCCTCGCCCGCGTCGAGCCTCGTGAATGCATGTGACGCAACGCTTCCGATCACGGTGACAACGAGCACGGATGCCATGAGGGGCCAGTTGCGGTGCAGGTCGATGTTGCCGTGGCGGCGATAGGTGATTGTGGACACGCCCGAGGCCAGCACGTCGGACGCCAGCGCGATGCCGATGGCCGAGAAGGAGTCCACGCCAAGGAAGGAGATGAGCATGGGGGAGATGAACACGGC
>CAMPCT010000118.1 GCA_946647055.1 uncultured Atopobium sp.
GGGGAGGACCTCTCGCTTGGTTGCGACCTCATCGTGGGCTTCCCCGGCGAGACGGAGGACGACTTCGCCACCTCGCTCGCCCTCTGCGAGCAGTGCGGGTTCACGCGCATGCATGTCTTCCGCTACTCCAAGCGTCCCGGCACCCCCGCTGCCACCATGGACGGCCAGGTCCCGGCGCAAGAGATGTCACGACGTGCCCGCGAGGCCCGTGAGCTCGCACGACGCATGCGACTCGACGCCGCCCGCGCCCGTGTGGGCAAGGTCGAGCTCGTGACCATGGAGTATCCCGAGCAGGGCGTCTCGGGCGGCCTCTTTGACGTGCACGTCAAAGGCCATCGCCCGGGTGAGCTTGTGTCGGTTGGCATCATCGCGACCGATGGCGACGTCCTCGTCGCGGGATGAGTCATACAAGCTGCGCCCTGTGGCATATAAACCCATTTCCAATTCCGCATACTGACCACAAGGTTATACTGTTTCAGTGTTCTGGTATGTTCCGGCCTTTAGGTTGGTGATCGTCCCGGGCGGCAGGATGCCGTCGCAAAGGCGGTCGCGGAGGGGGAGAGTGCAGCAATGAGACTACGTTCGTCAAATGGTGCCACTAACCGTCTGGAGGGGATGTGCGGTCGCAGGTTGCTTGCGCTCGCCCTGGCCGTTCTCGCCCTGGCAACCGTCCTCCTTGCCCCTGTGCATGCCTATGCCGAAACGATGGAGATGGCACCGCGCGAGAAGAGCGGTTATGAGGAGTCCATGTCTGTCAACAAGTGGAAGACGGGGACCTTTACCACAGCCCAGAGCACGACGGGTTACTGGTATCCCGACGTCTACAAGTTCACCGTCTCCACGTCGGGCACCTACTCGCTCATGCTCGAGACCCAGAGTGCCACCTATAAGTCCAGCGGTCTTATTCTCATGCTGGCTGACTACTACAAGAAGGATTCAAGCGGGACGTCAATCGACCCGATTGGCTGGATCGGCGTGACGGGTGTTCCCATGGGGTACTGCCTCGAGGTCACTCTTGAGCCGGGAACGTATTGGATTGCGATTGGCGATGCCCACGACATCTACTACGGCATTAAGTCGAGCAGCAACTATAACGTCGAGACCTTCTCCGACGACATATACAGCTTCCTCAATGGCTACAACTTCGATGGTGCGTTCGTCGGCTCCTATCGCGTGGGCATCTTCAGCCGTCCCGCTGGCTCCGTTCCCGTGTACCGCATGTACAACACGCGCACGTCCGAGCACCTCTACACCAAGAGCGTCAAGGAGTACAACTCCTGCGGCATCGGCAACTACAGGGACTGGCGTCAGGAGGGCATCGCCTGGTATGCTCCCAAGTCTTCCTCGACCCCGGTCTACCGCCTCTACAACAAGGGCCTGCTGGTGCACCACTACACCAGCAACAAGAACGAGAAGAACAAGCTCGTCTCCCAGTATGGCTGGAGGGACGAGGGCGTTGCCTTCTACTCCGACGATGCGCATGGCATGCCGCTGTACCGCCTGTACAACGGAAACATCAAGCCTCCCCAGCACCACTACACGAGCAGTGCCGGCGAGCGTGACTCGCTCGTCAAGAAGTACGGTTGGCGCTATGAGAGCGTGGGCTTCTACGGCATGAAGCGCTAGAGACGCCCTCGGATGCGTCTGGCACACCGCCTTCACGCGTAAACGCTAGAATGGCCTGTGGCGCATTTCCGCGTCACAGGCCTTTTCCCATTCTCGGAGGACCATGGAGCCCACACAGGTACGCCTCACCATCCCAGACTCGGTCGACCTCACCCGCCTCATGGGCCCGGCCGACTCGCTCCTGCGTCGCATCGAGGGCGCGTTCGACGCCATCATCACGGTGCGTGGCAACCAGGTGGGCGTCTCGGGCAGTCCTGACGAGGTGGACCGCGTGACCTCGGTCTTCTCGCGCCTCATCCGCATGGTCTCGGCCGGCGAGATACCCACCGCCTCCGACGTCGACCTGCTTGTCGACCAGGTCTCGCATGACGCCATGCCCCCTGCCTCGCTCTCCGACGATATCCTGCTCACCTACCGCGGCCGCGCGATCAGGCCCAAGACGGTCGGCCAGAAGCGCTACATCGACGCCATCCGCAACAACACGGTCACCTTTGGCATCGGTCCCGCCGGCACCGGCAAGACCTACCTGGCCATGGCCATGGCGGTCGCCGCCCTCAAGCGCAAGGAGATCGGCCGCATCGTCCTGGCACGTCCCGTGGTCGAGGCGGGCGAGTCGCTCGGCTTCCTGCCGGGCACGCTCGAGGAGAAGCTCGACCCGTACGTGCGGCCCCTCTACGACGCGCTCTTCGACATGACCGACATGGAGAAGGGCAACGCCCTCATCGAGCAGGGCGTCATTGAGATCGCACCGCTCGCCTTCATGCGCGGCCGTACCTTCAACGACGCCTTCGTCATCCTCGACGAGGCCCAGAACACCACGCCCGAGCAGATGAAGATGTTCCTCACGCGCCTGGGCTTCTCGTCGAAGTTCGTGGTGACGGGCGACACCTCGCAGCGCGACCTGCTTGGAGAGAACGGCCTCGACTCGGCCCGTCGCGTGCTCGACGGCATCGATGACATCGCCTTCATCGACCTCAAGCGGGCCGACATCGTGCGTCACACGCTCGTGGCTCGCATCGTCGACGCCTACGACTCGGCTGACCGATAGGAACGCGCATGCTGAGCAACCTCGACATCGACGCGGCGGAGGGCATGGAATTCCCGCTTGATGAGGACGAGCTCTCGTCGATCTGCGACGCCGTCCTCACTGCCGAGGGCGTGACGCGCCCCTGCTACGTCTCGCTGTCCCTGGTCGACGACGACGAGATGCGCGGGCTCAACCTCGAGTGGCGCGACGTCGATGCGGTGACCGACGTCATATCGCTCGAGTGCGAGCGCCCCGATGACCCCGACCTAGCGGAGGACGAGCCCTGCGAGCTCGGCGACATCGTCCTTGCCCCCAACTTCGTGGCGACGCAGGCCACCTCGTTTGGCACCACCTTTGCCGACGAATGCCGCCTGCTCTTCGTCCACGGCCTGCTTCACCTCCTGGGATACGACCACATGGAGCAGGACGAGGCGCTCGAGATGCAGGCACGCGAGGAGGACATCCTCGCCGTCATACCCACCGACGGGACGCTCACAGACGTCGTCCTCACACGGCACCGGGAGGAGGATGACGCATGATTCCCGGGTCCAAGGAGGAGCACGCAACCTTCGTCAAGAGCTTTGGCTTTGCCATCCAGGGCTTCAGGATGGCCCTGCAGGGGGAGCGCAACATCAAGGTCATGCTTGGCGTTGGTGCGCTTGCCGTCGTGCTGGGCATCGTATGCGGCATCGACGCCACCGGATGGGGCGTCATCCTGCTTGGCTGCGGCGTGGTGCTGTGCGCCGAGCTCTTCAACACCGCCATCGAGACCATCGTCGACCTCGTGTCCCCCGAGTACCACCCGTTGGCAGGACGGGCCAAGGACGTCGCGGCAGCGGCCGTGTGGGTCCTGAGCGTCTTCGTCGCCCTCGCGGGAATCGCGGTCTACCTGGGAGCGCTGTTGGGCTGACGCCCGCTGACCATTGAAGGAGACACCATGGAGTTCAACGACCTGACCCCCGAGCTGAAGGAACGGGCTCGCGCCTGCAAGACCACCGAGGAGCTCGTGGCGCTCGCGCGTTCCGAGGGCATCGAGCTTTCTGACGAACAGCTCGAGGCCTTCTCGGGCGGCGGCATCTGGGACGATTGCAGCGGGCTTGGCAGCGACTGCAACTGCTACAGCGACTGCTACACCGATTGCGTTGCCATCAAGTTCGTGTAGCGTCCGAGGCGGTCTGCCCGCACCTCGTAGATTGGATACGCCATGACATTCCGGAGTGGCTTCGTGGCACTCGTGGGACGCCCATCCGTGGGCAAGTCCACGCTGCTCAACGCCTGTGTGGGTGAGAAGGTCGCCATCACGAGCCCCGTCGCGCAGACAACGCGTCGCCGCATGCGCGCCGTCGTCAACACCCCCGACGCGCAGCTCGTCATCGTCGACACCCCGGGCCTCCATAAGCCCAAGGACGCCCTTGGCAAGGAGCTCAACCGCGCCGCCCTGGGAGAGCTTGCCGACGTCGACTGCGTCGCCTTCCTCGTCGACGCAACCAAGCCCGTCGGCAGGGGTGACGCCTGGGTCGCAAGCCATGTGGACGCGTGTGGCGCCGGCTACAAGCTCCTCGTCATCACCAAGGCCGACCTCGCCGACCAGGCGCAGGTCCTGTCCCAGCTCGAGGCCGCACAGTCCCTCGCACGCTTTGACGACGCGCTCGTGGTGAGTGCGACCGAGGGCTTCAACGTCGACTCCTTCGTGAAGCTCGTCTCGGAGCACCTCCCCGAGGGACCGCGATGGTTCCCTGAGGACGTCGCCGTTGACGCCACCGACGAGGAGCTCGTGGCGGAGTTCGTGCGCGAGAAGGTTCTGCTCAATTGCCGCCAGGAGGTGCCGCACTCCGTAGGCGTCATCTGCGACGAGATGACCTGGGCAAAGGACGGCCACGCCTCCATCCGCTGCACGGTGCTCGTCGAGCGCGAGAGCCAGAAGGCGATCGTCATCGGCAAGGGCGGTTCCATGATCAAGCGTATCGGCACCGAGGCGCGCAGGGACATCGAGCACCTCTTCAACGACGCAAAGGTCTTCCTCGACCTCGAGGTGCGCGTACAGCCCCTCTGGCGTCGTGACGCCAACGAGATACGTCGTCTGGGTTACGACGCGGGGGAGTAGCGCGTGGCCCGTACGAAGACCTACCGAACGCGTGCGATCGTGCTCAGGCAGACCAAGCTGTCCGAGACCGACCTCATCCTCACCCTGCTTGGCGATGACGGCTGCGAGCATCGTGCGGTGGCGAAGGGCGCACGCAAGCCAGGAGGTCGCCTTGCCGGCCGCAGCGAGCTCTTTGACGAGGTCGACCTCCTCATCGCCCGTGGTCGTAACCTGGGCGTGGTGACCGAGGCGCAGCTGGTGGACGCCCATCGGCCCCTACGAGACGACATCGACCGCATGAACGCCGCATTCTGCGTGCTTGAGGTTGCTCGGCTCACCTGCTTCGAGGACGCGCCCGACGCCTTCCTGTATCCCATCTGCTCGCGCGCGCTGCGTGCCTGCGAGGAGGCCTCGGACAGGGCGCACCTCGACCTGGTCGTCGCCGCCTACGCCTTCAAGGTGCTGGCACATGGCGGCTGGTACCCACAGGTAGGGGAGTGCGTCGCCTGTGGTGACGAGCATCCCACGCGCTTCTCGGTGCTGGCCGGAGGGGCGCTCTGCGAGAGCTGCTCGCGTGACGTCGAGGGGGCGGAGCCCCTGGACTCGCGCCAGTTCGCATGGGTTCGCTCGCTGCTGATGCTCACGTTCGACCAGCTACTGGCGGCAGAGGTCGACGAGCCTACTGCCGCGCTGCTCGTGAGCCTCTCGCACGCCTGGGCCTCGACCCATCTTGACGCCCGCCTTCCCAGCTTCGAGTTCCTGTCTGGGATGTGACGCGCCTGGGACCGCGTGACACCACGCTGGGGATGGATCGGCAGAAGACGACTGAGCTAGGCCACAAGTTAAAGATGCTTTGATGGAATGCCTGCACTACGTGCGGGCATGGGATAAGCTGTATATCACGTTCCAGCCCATGGAAGGGAATCCGTACATGTACCTCAATCGCACCAGGGCCCATGCGCGACTCGTGCTTCCCCTAATCCTCATGCTCGCCCTTGCCCTCGTCATGCACGCAACCCCCGCGCTCGCCGACGAGGCCATAGAACCCGTCTCCGACATCATCGTGGACTCCTCGACAGAGGATGCCACAAGCGATGAGGGCGATGTCGTTGTCGACACGGACGAGGACGCCGTGGTCCCAGACGACGATATGGTCCCTACCGACGAAGATGTACAGGCAGAAACGACCGATCCCGCTGCCGAGGCGACCACCGTTCCCGATGACGAGCGGGACGACGTCACGGTGACCGATTCCGTCGAGACCGCTGGGCCTGTCGAAACCGCAGACGAGACGCCCACCGCCCCTGCCGAGGAGCTGCTCAGCGCTGCCGCGCCCGTTGACGACACTGCTGACACTTCGGATACGACAGACCCCGAGCCTGACCCCGAGCCCGAGCCTGAACCTGAGGCCACCGGACGCTGGTGGGTCGGAAACCTGGGCAACGGTCTGCAGCGCTACTGGCTCGTCGATGACGTTCCGGTCGTCGACCAGCTCATCGACCTTGGTGACGGCACCTTCGCCTACGCGCGCCCCGAGGGATACGTCGTGCGTGGTCGTTGGCGCGACCCCCGCACCGGCTACGTCTACCTTGCTGACAACAACGGCGTCCTCCTCAAGACGGGCTGGTCCGTCTCCAAGAGCTTTGGGCAGGGCACCCAGCGCTACTACGTCGACCCGGTGGCCCATGCCTGCGTCCCCGGCTACTCGAAGGACGGCTGGCAGCACTACACGACCACGAGCGGCTACGTCGCGCGCGGGTCCTTCAAGGACGCGGACGGCATGACGAGCTACGCCAACGCGAACGGCCTCGTGACCGGCTACTTCCCCGCGCGCCTCAACGGCTGGGTGGTCACCAACGCCTATGGCCAGGGCACCCAGCGCTACTGGCTTGCCAACGGCCTCGCGACGCGTGGCAAGCTCATACAGACGGGCTCCTCGAGCTGGGCCTACGCACGCCCCGAGGGCTACGTCGTCCGCGGTCGCTGGGCCGACCCAAAGACCGGCTACGTCTACCTCGCCAACAACAATGGCATCCTCCTCAAGGCGGGATGGACCATCTCGAAGGAGTTTGGCCAGGG
>CAMPCT010000119.1 GCA_946647055.1 uncultured Atopobium sp.
CCCCGTGGGCAACCTAGAACGCAGAGAGATAGATCTGGCGGGCGTCGTCAATCGACAGCTTCTTGAAGCTGCCAAAGGCCTCGCCCTTGTTCTGACGCAGCGTGGGCAGCATCTTCTCGACATCCTCGGGAACGAAGCCGAGGTCGGCAAGGGTGCGCGGCATGCCCATCGAGACGAAGAACTCCTGCAGGCGATCGATGGCGGCATGGGCATCGGCGAGGTCGTCGCCGGTGGGCACGACGCCAAACAGCTCGCGGCCAAAGCGCACGAAGCGCTCCGGGCGGGCGTCGCACACGTAGCGCATCCAGGCGGGGAACATCACGGCGAGCCCCGCCCCGTGGGTCACGTCGGTGTGCAGAGCCGAGAGCTCGTGCTCGAGGGCATGCGACGCCCAGTCCTCCTCGCGGCCACGCCCGGCAAGGCCGTTGTGGGCAAGGGTGCTCGCCCACATGATGTTCGCGCGGGCGTCGTAGTCGCTGGGGTCGCGCAGGAGCCTCAGCGCGCAGGCACGGATGGAGCGCAAGAGGCCAAGGGCGATCTCGTCGGTCACGGGCACGTCCTCCGACGCCGAGAAGAACCGCTCCATGATGTGGGCGCACATGTCGGTGATGCCCGAGAAGGTCTGCCAGGCGGGGAGCGTCAGCGTGAGTTCGGGGTCCATGAACGCCACGCGCGGGCGGACGAGGTCCGAGTGCAGGCCGCTCTTGAGCCCCAGCTCGTCATTGGAGATGACGCTCGAGTTCGACCCCTCCGAGCCGGCGGCGGGGATGGTGAGCACCACGGCAAGTGGGATGGCGCGCTTGATGGCGCGGGGGTTGGGCTTCTGGTAGAAGTCCCACACGTCACCGTCATAGAGGGTGCCGCCCGCGATGCCCTTGGAGCAGTCGATGGTGGAGCCTCCGCCGATGGGGACGATCAGGTCGACGCCATGCTCGCGAGCGAGCTCGATGCCACGACGGACGCTCGTGACCTCGGGGTTGGGGCGCACCCCGCCCATCTCGACATGCTTGATGCCAGAGGCGTCGAGTGACGCGAGAACGCGGGCCAAGAGGCCACTGCGCTCCACGTGGCCTTGTCCGTAGAC
Organism: uncultured Atopobium sp.; assembly: GCA_946647055.1. Next base: position 1,085 of record CAMPCT010000119.1, read on the forward strand.
GACGAGGGCCCGCGCAAAGCCGTGCTCGGATGCCCAAGCGCCGATGCGTTCCTCTGCCGCGTGACCAAACACGAACTCGGTGGGGGAGATCCACTGGAAGTCTCTCATGTCCCGTCCTCCTTGCTTCCGTGTCATGTTGATGTGGGATGTTACCGCCATGTTGATTGTGGCCCACGGTTCGGGACTGAGCGAGGGCCTTGGGTACAATTGTCGCATTGTTCGGACCTCTCGTGACCTCCTCTGGCGCGATGTCCGGGAATCCACCAGACATCTTTGGAGGAAAGATGGCAGAAGAAGTCGCCACGTCTTCGGGACGCGCAATCATCACCGTCTTGGGTAGCGACAGGTCGGGCATCGTCGCTGCCGTGGCGGGGGCACTCGCCCAGCATGAGGTCAACATCCTCGACATCTCGCAGACCATCCTCCAGGGCATCTTCACCATGACGATGCTCGTGGACCTCTCCGTGTCGAACTCAAGCTTCGCCGAGGTCAAGGATGCCCTCGACGCACTTTCGGGCGAGTTGGGCGTGCAGATCACGATGCAGCGCGAGGAGGTCTTCCGCTTCATGTACCGCCTGTAGCCCCAGGAAGGAGCCAACCATGGGACTCATCAGTGACGCTCGCGACGCCGCACGTCGCAGAATCCTCGCCGAGGCCGACTCCTCGGCCCTCACCCGCATCGTCGACGCCTACCCCATGCCCTCCGAGAGCGTGGGCCTGCCGCCCGTGTCCGACCAGCTCTACCACGGCTACGAGGTCGTCGACGTGGCGCCTCAGGACCTCTATGCAAAGCTCGACGTCAAGCGTGGCCTGCGCAACTCCGATGGTTCGGGCGTCCTTGTGGGCCTCACGGGCGTCTCCAACGTGCATGGCTACAACAAGGTCAACGGCATCGTCGAGCCCGACGAGGGCGACCTGATGCTGCGTGGGTATCACATTGCCGACCTCGTCAAGGGAGCCCAGTCCGAGGACCGCTTTGGCTACGAGGAGGTCGCGTACCTGCTCATCTCGGGCGCCCTGCCCACGAGCGAGCAGCTCGACGACTTCCGTGCACGCATCGACTCGCGCCGGCAGCTGCCCGAGGGCTTCCTGCACATCTTCCCGCGAACCACGTACTCGCAGTCGATCATGAACGTGCTGCAGCGCATCACCCTGCTGCTCTACTCCTTCGACCCCAACCCCGACGACACCTCGGCGACCCATGAGGTCGACGTGGCGCTGTCGCTGCTCGCGCGCTGGCCCCGTGCCGCCGCCATCGCCAGCGAGGCAGCCCGCGCCGCCCGCGAGGGCGGGGACACGCGCGTGGTCGTGCCGCCCGTCAACGAGGGCTACTCGATGGCCGAGTCGGTCCTCGACATCCTGCGTGGCGACGCCGGCTTCAGCCACGAGGAGGCCATGCTCCTCGACGTCATGCTCATGCTCCATGCCGAGCACGGCGGTGGCAACAACTCGACGTTCGCGACGCGCGTCCTCTCGTCGTCTGGTACCGACCCCTATTCCGCCTATGCGGCAGCCCTGGGCTCGCTCAAGGGCCCCAAGCACGGCGGCGCCAACTACAAGGCCGGCGAGATGATCGACGACATCGCCGAGCATGTCTCGGACTGGGGCAGCGACGACGAGGTGGGCGCCTACCTCGAGAGGATCCTGCGCAAGGAGGCCTACGACCGCTCCGGCCTGATCTATGGCCTGGGGCACGCGGTCTACACGGTGACCGACCCACGTGCCGAGATCGTCCGCCACTACGCCCGGCGCCTGGCGGTCGAGAAGGGACAGGCCGACAAGCTCGCCCTCATTGCCCGCGTCGAACGCCTTGGCCCCATGCTCATGCGTGAGGTACGCGGCATCAAGAAGCCCATCAGCACGAACATCGACATGTACACGGGCTTCGTGTACTCGATGCTCGGCATCCCGCAGGACATGTTCACGCCCATCTTCGCCATCGCGCGCATGGCCGGCTGGGCGGCCCACCGCATGGAGGAGCTCTACGGCGCCCAGCGCCTCATCAGGCCCGCCTACAACTCCATCGCACCCGTCGCCGACTACGTTCCCCTGTCCGAGCGAGGGTAGCGCGGTGCGTGTCGCGGCGACGTTCGCCGACCTTGACGGAACTTGGCTCGCCACTGACAAGAGCCTCCCCGCAGGCAACGTCCGTGCCCTTGACCGCCTACAGGCAGCCGGGGGTACCTTCGTGCCCTGTACCGGCAGGAACGCCTCGATGCTTCCCGTCGAGGTGATTGCCCATCCGTCGTGCCGGCTCGCCATAGCCGCGAATGGTGCGGCCGCCTACGAGGTGCTGCATGATGGTGTCGAGACGCGCCTGGGACAAAGGCTCTTCTCGGTTCCCATGGGGGCCGAGCGGGCGCTCGCGCTCTATGAGCGGCTGCACGACCTCGACGTCACCTTCGACCTCTTCGTGGGGGAGGAGGTCTATGTCGAGCGGTGGCGCTTCGCGAAGATCCTCGGCTTTGGCATCGAGCCGCACATGCTTGCGTACCTGCAGGCGGGGCGGACTCAGCTCGACCTCACGGTGCCCCAGATTCTCGAGGAGGTGTGCGTGGACGGCGGCGAGCCCCTCATGCGCATCACCATGTTCTGGGACGACCCCGCCGACCGCGACCGTATCCTCGAGGTGGTGCGGGAGGACCCGTCGCTCGTGATCGTCTCGTCCTGGAAGGGTGGCTTCGAGATATCGGATGCCCGTGCCACCAAGGGCAATGCGCTCGTGTGGGCCTGCGACTACCTAGGGGTCGACCTGCGGGACGTGGTGGCCTTTGGGGACTCGGGCAACGACGCCTCGATGCTCTCCGCCGCGGGGATGGGTGTCGCCATGGGGAACGGTACGGACGAGGCCCGTGCCGCCGCCGACTGTGTCTGCGGGACCAATGACGAGGGCGGCGCCGGCCTGTTCCTGGAGGGCTTGCTGGCGAAATAGGGGAGGGGCTATCCCAGGAGCTCCTCCATGATCTGGTCGACCTCAGCCTCGAGGCCCGCGTCCTCGCCCTCTTCCTCCTCGATGGTGATGGCGCGGAACTGCGCGGTCTCGCCCCCAATGAGGGTCTGGCCTGCCTCGAGTGCCATCTTGGCCATCTCGGCGTCCATGTCTGCGGAGAAGATGTCGGAGTCGTCACCTTCCCCGCTCAGGCCGTCGCCGTGAGGTTCCGGCGTGATGGCACGGAGCGAGTCGAGCGCCGTCTTGGTGTCACGGGCGATGGTCTCGGGCGTGACGCGACTGGCCGACATCCCGACAACGGGCGCCTCCTGCTCGGGTGCCTTGTGCCTGGGCTCCTCGAAGGGCGTGCGATCCAGTCGAGCCGCAGGCTTGACCTTGGTGAACAGGGGCACATACTCGACGGTGACCGAGGAGTTCTCGAGGCCGTACCAGCGTGCCGGGGAGCCGCACAGGCGACGGATCGCGTACTTTGCGCTGATGGTGCGGAAGTCCCTGCGCGAGATGTTGGTCTCGGGGACGAGCGACTTGCGGAGCATGCAGAAGCGGAAGTCCCCTATCTTGCCGGGGTCCTTGTAGATGGAATAGGGCTGGTCCTGTGGCGCCATCTCGCCGCTTGCCTGGAGGTCGCTCACCACCTGGCGCAGATAGGTGTTGACGCGCTGGTTCATCTTGAAGCCAAGGTGCAGCTGGACCTTGAACAGGAAGTCGGTCCCAAAGGAGTTGACGCTGTAGGAGTGCGTGTAGGGCTCGTCCGTGACGTGGACGTTCACGAACCAGTAGGCGCGCGCCCGCTTGGGTCGCTTGTCCAGGATCGAGTAGAGGATGTCGCGGTCGAGCTTGTCGGGGGAGCTGTCATTGGTGAGGAAGACGAGGTTGTCGGCGATGATGTCGAAGTCGTCATCGTTCGAGAGCCTGCGGAGCTGCCCGATGTAGTTGTGGAGGGGGAGGTACACGCTCTGCGTGCGCTCGATGGCCGTGCCGCGGCGCCAGACGTACATGACATAGAAGAGGACCGCCGAGAGCAGGATCATGACGTAGCCGCCATCGAAGAACATCGTGCAGCACGACAGGAAGAACGAGATCTCGATGATGCCGAAGACGATGGCGAAGACGACGGCACCAAGGGGCTTCTTCCTGATGAACGCGAGGTAGCTGATGAGCAGGGTCGAGGTCATGAGCATGGTCACGGTGATGGCGAGGCCATAGGCCGCCTCCATGCGCTCCGAGGTACGGAACAGAAGGACGATGAAGATGGTCCCTATCCACATGATGGTGTTGACCAGCGGAATGTAGAGCTGGCCCTTTGTCTCGGATGGGTAGGTCACCTGCATGTGCGGCATGAGGTTGAGGCGCGTCGCCTCCGACACGAGCGTGAACGAGCCGGTGATGAGCGCCTGGCTGGCGATGATGGCGGCGATGGTGGAGAGCAGCACCGCAAACGGGCGCAGGGGCTCGGGCAGCATCTGGAAGAAGGGGTTCACGATGCCGATGCCAACGAGCTCCGGGTTGTGCGTGTTGGCGAGGCACCAGGCACCCTGCCCCAGGTAGTTGAGGATGAGACAGGCCTTGACGACGGGCCAGGTGGCGTAGATGTTCGCCTTGCCCACGTGTCCCATGTCCGAGTAGAGCGCCTCGGCGCCGGTAGTGGCCAGGAAGACGAAGCCGAGGATGCGCAGACCAGCACGATTGAGCGGGGAGGCGAGGAACATGATGCCGCGAACGGGGTTGAGGGCGCGTAGGATGCCGGGGTACCAGATGAAGTTCGCGACGCCGGCTACGGCGAGGAAGCCAAACCACAGGCACATGACCGGCCCGAAGAGCTTGCCTATGGAGCTGGTACCCGCCTTCTGCATGAAGAAGAGCGCGCAGATGATGGCGATGGTGATGGCAATCACACGTCCCTGTCCAGGACCCACCAGGCGGAACCCAAGGTCGATGGAGCGCAGGCCCTCGATGGCCGTGGTGACGGTGACGGCTGGGGTGAGGATACCGTCGGCCAGAAGCGCCGCGCCACCCACCATGGCGGGGACGATGAGCCAGCGACGGCAGCGACGGACGAGGCTGTACAGCGCGAAGATGCCGCCCTCGTTGTGGTTGTCGGCCTTCATGGCGATGAGGACGTACTTGACGGTGGTGACGAGCGTCATGGTCCAGATGACGAGGGACAGGGCGCCGAGGATCATGTCCTCGGAGACGCTTGCGAGTCCTCCATTGCCCGCGACGATGGACTTCATGACGTACATGGGGCTCGTGCCGATGTCGCCGTAGACGACGCCCAGCGTGACGAGCATCATCGAGGCGGAGAGGGGAATCGCCCCTGACTTGCCGCCCTTCTTGTTCGAGGTGTCCTTGCCTTTGCCAAAGAGGCCGCCAATGCCGCCGGCGTTGCTCATGCGCTGCTCCAAGCCTAGGATTTTCCCTTGCGCTGGGGTGCAAGGGGGCTTCGCGCTCGTGGCTGGGCCCTGCGACCCGTATGACACGCCCGCGATTTTATCATTTCTTTATTTGAGAAGCGTAAGGCTAACACTTTCGTCATGTGATATGTGCTAAGGACACTGTCCGCAGCGCTGTATCTGGAACAAAAGAAAGGGGCGGATGTTCCCATCCGCCCCAGGCATGCCCATGGCACGTGGTCTTACGTATAGCGCAGGAAGAGCATGAGCATCGAGACCGTGATCACGATGATGGTGGCGGGGATGGACGTCTTGCAGTACTTCCCCCAGTCGATCTTGTAGCCGTTCTTGCCGGCGACGGCGATGCCCACCACGTTGG
>CAMPCT010000120.1 GCA_946647055.1 uncultured Atopobium sp.
CTTCGAGGAAACCCTCGGGACAAGGGTCAGCGACCCGACAGCTGCCGGCCACTCCTTTGGCAGGGGCTTGGCCCACCCATCATCCCAACCGCAACCGATTGCCCGCAAGTGAAGGTCTCAATGAGTGATACGGAAGAAGTCGCCGCGGACGAGCGCCCCTCGCATGGCCCACGGCACCCTCGGCGCACGCGCTTTCGCCAGGCGTTCATCAGCATTGCCTCGATGATCGCGCTCATCTTCACCTGCGTCGTCGGCTTTGGCTCTGAGCCGCAGGTCCCGCTCGTGTTTGGCACGCTCGCCGCGGGCCTTGTCGCGGCATGGATCGGCTACTCGTGGGACGAGATCCTCGAGGGCATGGTCGAGGGCATCATGCCGTCCCTCGAGGCCATCCTCATCCTGCTGCTCATCGGCATGCTGGTGGGGTCGTGGATCGTCTCGGGTACCGTGCCCACCATGATCTTCTACGGCCTCCACTTCATCTCCGGCCGCTACTTCCTTGCCACCACCACCCTCGCCTGCGCGGTCGTCTCGGCGGCCATCGGCAGCTGGGGTACCCTGGGCACCGTCGGCCTCGCGTTCATGGGCATCGGGCTTGCGTTGAACATCCCCGCACCGGCGGTCGCGGGATGCATCGTCTCGGGCGCCTACTGCGGGGAGGTCGTCTCGCCCCTTTCCGATGCCACCAACCTCACGGCCGGTGTCGTGGGGCAGGACGTCTTCACCCTCATGAGGCGGGCGCTGCCGCTTGCGGCCATGGCGCTTGTCCTCGCCGAGGTCGGCTATGTCCTTCTGGGGCTGCGCTTCCACGTGCAGGCGGCGGGGGAGCTCGCCTCCAACATCGAGCCCATCCTCACCGGCATCGAGTCGTCGTTCGTCATCAGTCCCCTATGCCTGCTCCCCATGGTGGCGATGGTTGCCTGCATCGTGGTGAGGATGCCCGCCATCCCCTCCATGCTCATTGGGATCATCACGGGGATGCTGGTGGCCTGGGGCGTCCAAGACGCCGGGATGGCGCTGGTCATCGACTGCTGCTTCGAGGGCTTTGTCAGCGAGTCCGGAAACGAGCTCCTCGACGGCCTGCTTTCCGCGGGAGGCATGATGTCCATGACCGGGGCGGTCACCATCGTGCTCATCGCCATGGCCTTTGGCGGCCTCATGCAGCGTACCGGCCAGATGCAGGCGCTTGTCGGCCCCTTCATGCGGCACGTCTCGACCACGGGAGGCATGACCGCCATCACGGTGGTGTCCTGCGTGGGCATGAACGTGGTGCTGCCCGACCAGTTCCTGGGCATCTCCGTTCCCGGGCAGATGTTTGCCGCCGAGTACGAGGGGCGTGGCATGTCAGCCCTCGAGCTTGGAAGGACGCTGCTGGCCGGCGGGGCCGTGACCAGCCCGCTCATCCCCTGGAACACCTGCGGCATCTACTGCTCGAGCATCCTGGGAATCGGTGCCATGGCCTACGGCCCGTTCGCCTTCTTCTGTCTCGTCCTGCCGGTGCTCACGATCGTCCTCGGATACGCACGCGTCCTGCGGGGATGACCAAAAGGGGACGTTACCCTTTGCGTCAGACGCAAAAGGGACACACCTCTCACCCCGACAAGACCCCTCCACGCACTCGTCGTACAATAGGCGGCTGATGCAACCGTCCCGAAAGGCGCGCCATGTTTACCTCGGACAAGCCCATTGGCGTCTTTGACTCCGGCCTTGGCGGCCTCACCGTCGCCCGCGCCATCGTCAGCGCCATGCCCGACGAGAGCCTCTGCTACGTGGGCGACACCAAACGCTGCCCCTATGGCCCGCGTGCCCAGGAGGAGGTGCGCCTCTTCGTGCGCCAGGTCGGCGCGTGGCTCGAGCGACGCGACGTCAAGCTCATGGTCATCGCCTGCAACACCGCCACGGCAGCCGGTCTCGACGCGCTCCAGCGCAGCTTTGACATCCCGGTCATCGGCGTCATCGAGCCCGGTGCCCGTGCGGCAGTCCAGGCCACCCGCTCCCGTCGCGTGGGCGTGCTGGCGACGCAGGGCACCGTCGCCTCCGGCTCCTACGAGCGCGCCATCCACATGCTCGACGCGGGCGTGCGCGTGTCGCAGGCGGCTGCGGGCGAGCTCGTCAGCATCGTCGAGGAGGAGCTTGCCGGCGGGTCCCACCTGCACGAGGACTGGATGCGCAACCGCGAGATCTTCGAGACGCCACAGGTCCGCGAGGCCGTCGCGCGGTGCGTGGAGCCGCTGCTTGGCAAGGGCATCGACACGGTGGTCCTAGGCTGCACGCACTTCCCGCTGCTCGCGCGCCAGATTCGCGAGGCCATGGGCGGGGACGTCCGCATCGTGAGCTCCGCCGAGGAGACCTGCCGCGAGGTGCACGAGATTCTCGAGCGCAGGGGCGAGCTCTCGAACCCCGAGAGCGTCGAGCGCGGTGTCGGCAACGAGCCCAGCTACCGCTTCGCCACCACGTCCGATGACATCACGTCGTTTGCCGTGGCTGGCAAGTTCATCTTTGGTCACCAGCTCGACTCCATCGAGCACATCTCGCTCGAGGACCTCGAGTCCCTGGCTGCTGGTGACGAGACAGGCGACATGGAGGACTAGACATGGCAGAGAGCTACGCCCGCGAGCGCTCGTATGGGCGCGCCGAGAACGAGATGCGTCCGGTCACGCTCACCCGCGACGTCATGAAGAACGCGCTGGGCTCGTGCCTGGCGGAGTTTGGCGACACGCGCGTGCTGTGCTGTGCCACCATCGCCGACGAGGTGCCCGGATGGCGCAAGAACGCCCACGCCGGTTGGGTCACCGCCGAGTACGCGATGCTTCCCGCCTCGACGACCACGCGCTCCAAGCGCGAGCAGAACGGCCGCAAGGGACGCTCCATGGAGATCGAGCGCCTCATCGGGCGCAGCCTGCGCACCGTCGTGAACATGCGCGCGATGGGCGAGATCACGGTCACCGTCGACTGCGACGTCATCCAGGCCGACGGCGGTACCCGCACTGCCTCGGTCACCGGCGCCTGGGTCGCCCTGCACGACGCGCTCAAGCGCTGGGTCGAGGCCGGCCGCATCCCACGCGTGCCGCTCACGGGCCAGGTGGCGGCGGTCTCGATGGGCATGGTCGACGGCAGGCTCCTGCTCGACCTCGACTACCCCGAGGACAGCCGCGCCGAGGTCGACATGAACCTCGTGGCCACGGCGGACGGCGGCATCGTCGAGCTCCAGGGCACCGGCGAGCGCGTCCCCTTCGACCGGGCGCACCTGGATGCCCTGCTCGACATGGGGCAGGCAGGCATCGCCCGACTCGTCGAGCTCCAGCGCCAGGTCACCAACTTTGGCGTCTAGGGGAACCCACCCTCACGAAAGGACACGCATGGACCCTGCAAAGACCGTCGTCGTTGCCACGGGCAACGCCCACAAGCTCTCCGAGATCCGCGCCATCCTGGGCCCGGTCATGCCCGACATGACCTTCGTGGCCCTGGGCGAGCTGGGCGACTTCCCCGACCCGGTGGAGGACGGCGACACCTTTGCCGCAAACGCCCTCATCAAGGCGCGCGCGGCACTTGCGTGCACCGGCCTCGACATGGCGGTCGCCGACGACTCGGGCCTGGTGGTCGACGCGCTCGACGGTGAGCCGGGCGTCTTCTCGGCGCGCTGGGCGGGCGAGCACGGCAACGATGACGCCAACAACGACAAGCTCGAGCTCCTGATGGCGGACGTCCCCGACGAGCGCCGCACCGCACGCTTCCACTCGACCGTGGCGTTCGTGCGCGGGGATGGCAGCTACCTCCTGGGCAATGGCGACTGCGAGGGCCTCATCGGCCATGAGCGTCGCGGCACCCACGGCTTTGGCTATGACCCGCTGTTCCTTCCCAACGACACGCCGGGCAAGACCATGGCCGAGCTCCTGCCCGACGAGAAGAACGCCATCTCGCACCGCTACCACGCGCTGTGCGACTTGGCTTCACAGCTCAAATTCTAGTAGGGGATAATCCTCACACGAGAGGTACCCGATTCGGCATATCCGCAGTTGGAAGCTGAGGTTAACTTCAGCTCGTGTGGTTTGGGAAAAGACACGAACCACACGAGGCGACTCAGGCCTCTTTCACCAACTGCGGATATGCCGAATCGGGTACCTCTCGTGTGAGGATTATCCCTATAAGGGTTACAGCACGACCAGGTCGTGCGGGTAGTGGTTGATGACCTCGCATCCGTCCTCGGTCACGATGACCAGGTCCTCGATGCGCACGCCCACGTCACTCTCCAGGTAGATGCCCGGCTCGATCGAGAAGCACATCCCCGGCTCGACCGGCTCGTCATGCGTGGCCGACACGTCGCCCGGCTCGTGGTCGACCAGGCCGATTTGGTGGCCGAGGCGATGCGTGAAGAACTCGCCCCAGCCCGCGTCCTCGATGACGGAGCGCGCGGCGCGGTCGATGTCGCAGAAGCGCACACCTGGCGCGACCAGAGCCTCGGCGGCCTCGTTGGCGGCGCGTACGCACTCGTACACCGCGCGCTGGTGCTCGGAGACCTCCTGCCAGAAGAACGATCTCGTCATGTCGGAGCAGTAGCCCCCCTGGCGGCAGCCCACGTCAAAGAGGACGACGTCACCGCAGCGCACCACGGTGTCGTCGGGCTCGTGGTGGGGGTCGGCCGCATTCGCGCCAAAGCTCACGATGGGGGAGAACGAGTGGTCCTCCGCACCCATGCTGCGATAGCAGTCGAGGAGGCCGGCGGCGATCTCGCGCTCGGTTACGCCCTCATGCACCTGCTCGGCCAGCCAACGCATCGCACGGTCGTTCGTCGCCGACGCCTGGCGCATGAGGTCGAGCTCGCGTGCGTCCTTGATCGAGCGCGCGCGGTCCACGGCGGGCGACCCCAGCCTGAAGGCGCTCGCGGCGCCCTGGTCCATGAGGGGCACGAGCCAGCGGGCGGCAAGCTCCTTGTCTACGCCCAGGGGTTCGTCGTGCCGGGTCACGCCGGCCACCAGTGCCACCGGGTCGTCGGTGTCGAGGAAGCTCACCACGCTGGCCCCCACGTCGCCGGGACTGGGAAAGAGCCGGTTGACAAAGAGCACGGGCTCCGCGTCGCGTGCGAGGTAGAGGCCGAGGAAGCGCTCGTAGGGCTCGGTGTGGTATCCGCACAGCCACTTGATGGACAGGGGGTCGCAGATGAGTACCTGCCCCAGGCCCATCCCATCGAGGTTGTCCAACACGCGTGCCACGCGACTCTCGTCCATGCGTCCTCCTGCCGTCGGCTTGACCGAGGACAGTTTACAACGTCTTACTTGCCATTCCGCGTGGCGCAAGAACCTCATGGTCATGTCGTGGGTTCTGCGACAAGCGCTTGAAAGGACGGGCCGCAGGGGGATACCATGCATCTTCGGGCCATTGTGACTTTTCCCGCGCCAAACGGCGCGTATCCGATACGGAGGAACCATGGAGAACGAGATGCCGGCCGTCAACAGGGTCGACCAGATCAAGGACCGGCTTGGTGTGATGCAGGGCGAGCGCCTCAAGGTGCGTGCCAACATGGGCCGCAGCCGCATCGTCGAGCGCACGGGCAGGCTCGTCCAGGCGCATCCCTCCCTCTTCATCGTCGAGGTCGAGGAGCGCCGCGGGCGCACCTCCCGCCAGTCCTACCAGTACGTCGACGTGCTCACGGGCACGGTCGAGCTCTTTGACGTCGAGACGGGCGACCGCCTGTTTGACTTTGTGATCGAGGAGCAGGAGTAGCGCCCCTGTACGTCCCGTCCTGACCACGACGACACTGGGGAATGCGCATGGGCTCTCCCGCACTAGAAATCCTCGCTCCCGCCAAGATCAACCTGTACCTTGGGGTCCGCGAAGGCAAGGACGAGAAGGGTTACCACCAGGCCTCGTCGCTCATGGTGGCCATCGACCTCTTTGACACCGTGCGCATGGAGCCGGCGGACACGCTGAGCGTCCGCTGCATTCCGGCGGTCGATGCCCCCGAGCGCTCGAATGCCGCCTGGAAGGCCGCGATGGCGCTGAGCGAGGCGGTCGGCCGCGAGCCCCGGGCGTCCATCACCATCGAGAAGCGCATCCCCTACAAGAGCGGGCTGGGCGGCGCGTCGAGCGATGCCGCGGCCGTGCTGCTGGGCTTGTGCAAGCTGTGGGACATCGACCCCGGCGACCCGCGCGTGGGCGATGCCGCCCGCTCGGTGGGGGCCGACATCGCCTTCTTCCTCACGGGCACGCCCACGCTGCTCGAGGGCAGGGGAGACGTTCCCACCGAGACCTTCGACGAGGTGCCGGGCTTTCCGGTGGTCCTTGTTCGCCCCAGCGGCGAGGGCATCAGCACGGGCGAATCATATGCGGACTTCGACCGGGACCCCATCCCGGCAGCCCCGCTCGACCCTTTGCGCGAGGCGCTGCATGCAGGCGACGTCATGGGGATCTGCAAGCACGTCTCCAACAATCTCGAGCCCGTCGCCCTGCGCCTCATGCCCATCCTCCAGGACATCCACGACTGGCTCGACAGCCAGCCTGGTGTCCTGGCCACCATGGTCACGGGGTCGGGCAGCTGCACCTTTGCTATCTGCGAGACCACCGAGGCGGCCCGTCGCGTCGCCCGCGACTCGCTGTACGGCCGTGGTTGGTGGGGTCGTGCCGCGCACATCATCACCGAGGGCACGCGCATCTCGGAGTAGCCTGGGGGTCCAGCCGCTTTACTTTTTGTGCGTATGCCCGTGACGCGCACACGAAGCGGGGAAATCTGCTAGGATAGTCGGGCATTCGGGACGTGGCGCAGTTTGGTAGCGCGCACGGTTCGGGA